>NZ_DJDV01000056.1:29818-60164 GCF_002431195.1 Sphingobium sp. UBA5915
GCTGCTCGACGTGACGCCGCTCAGCCTTGGCATCGAGACGCTGGGTGGCGTGTTCACCCGCATGATCGACCGCAACACCACGATCCCCGCCAAGAAGTCGCAGACCTATTCGACCGCTGACGATAATCAGCAGGCCGTGACGATCCGCGTGTTCCAGGGCGAGCGTGAAATGGCGGCGGACAACAAGCTGCTGGGCCAGTTCGACCTGGTCGGCATTCCGCCTGCGCCGCGTGGTGTGCCGCAGATCGAAGTCACTTTCGACATTGACGCCAACGGCCTGGTCAATGTGTCCGCCAAGGACAAGGGCACCGGCAAGGAACAGCAGATCCGCATTCAGGCCTCGGGTGGTCTTTCGGACTCCGACATCGACCAGATGGTCAAGGATGCCGAGCGCTTCGCTGAAGAGGACAAGAAGCGTCGTGAAGCGGCCGAAGCCAAGAACAACGCCGAGAGCCTGGTCCACACGACCGAGGCGCAGCTGGCCGAGCATGGTGACAAGGTCGATGCAAGCCTGAAGGGCGAGATCGAGACCGCCATCGCCGCGACCAAGTCCGCGATCGAGAGCGGCGACGCGGAAGCTATGAAGACCAAGGCACAGGAACTCGCCACGGTTGCCATGAAGCTGGGCCAGGCCATTTACGAGAAGGAACAGGCTGCGGCTGCTTCGCCGGAGGCCGACGCGCCCAAGGCGGACGATGATGTCGTCGACGCCGAATTCTCCGAAGTGGACGACAACAAGGCGTAAGCCGTTAGACTGTCCCCGCCGCGCGCGTGACACGCGGCGGTGGGTGCAGCCGGGAATGATATGACTGAAACGGACTATTATTCGCTGCTCGAGGTCGAGCGCACCGCAGACGGCGCGACCATCAAGAGCGCGTATCGCAAGCTCGCGATGAAATATCACCCGGATCGTACCGGGGGATGCACCGACAGCGAAGCCAAGTTTAAGGCCGTGTCGGAAGCCTATGAGTGCCTGAAAGACCCCCAGAAGCGGGCGGCCTATGACCGCTATGGCCATGCCGCCTATACCAATGCTCAGAACGGCGGAGGCGGCGGCGGGTTCCGTGGGCAGGCGGGCGGTTTTTCCGACCTTGGCGATATTTTCGAGACGATCTTCGGCCAGGCCGGCTTTGGCGGCGCGGGTGGCGGACGCCAGCAGCAGCGGCGCGGCGCGGACCTGCGCTACGACATGGAGATCAGCCTCGACGAAGCCTATCATGGCAAGCAGACCGACATTCAGATCGAAGTGTCGGCCGCCTGCGAAACCTGCGACGGGTCGGGCGCGCAACCGGGCACCGGGGTCAAGACCTGCGCAACCTGCCATGGACATGGCCAGGTGCGCGCGCAGCAGGGCTTCTTCGTGGTCGAGCGTACCTGTCCGTCCTGCCATGGCGCAGGGCAGGTGATCGAAAGCCCGTGCCGGTCGTGCCGGGGTGAGGGCCGTGTCGACAAACCCAAGTCGCTGTCGGTTTCCATCCCTGCCGGCGTGGATGAAGGCACGCGTATCCGCCTGTCGGGCGAGGGCGAAGCGGGCGCGCGGGGCGCACCGGCCGGCGACCTCTATATTTTCCTGCATGTGAAGCGCCATGCGATCTTCGAACGCGACGGCACGACTTTGTTCTGCCGCGCGCCGGTCAGCTTCACGACCGCTGCCTTGGGCGGGACAATTGAAGTGCCGGGGCTGGACGGCAGTCGGCACGAGATCAAGATCCCGGTCGGCATTCAGTCGGGCAAACAGATTCGCCAGCGCGGCGCGGGCATGCCGGTGCTCAATGGTCGCGGCCTTGGCGATCTGGTCATCCAGGTGGACGTCGAGACGCCGACGAAGCTGACCGCCAAGCAGCGCGAATTGCTCGAAGCCTTCCGCGAAACGGAAACGGGCGAAGAATGCCCGCAATCGACGGGATTTTTCTCCAAGCTCAAGGAAATGTGGGGGGATTGATTCCCCGCCCCAGTTCGCCACCCCCGTTCGGTTCGAGCGTGTTGAGAAATTGTTCTCGATACGCCGTCTTGGCTGCGCTCGATGGCTGCTCGAACTGAACGGGGGGGGTACAAAGCCTTCCGTTCCCGCCGCGCCCAGGCATAGATGGGCAGGCCCGCGAGCATCAGCAGGATGCTCGATCCGCTGGCGACGACGCCTGCACCCCATAAGGTCCAGAGCGCATAGCCCAGGCCGATGATCGCAGCCGGCATCACGAGCCGGAACCGCAGGCTGGCGAGCGCGAAGCCGACATAGAGCCACAGCGTCGCCGATGTCGCGAGCAGCGCCATCATGGTGAACAGCGCGACCAGCCCTTGCAGGCTGTTGGCGACCAGCATCAGGCTGGCGAGGATGGTGGACAGGATGAGGGCGCGGCGCGGCGTGCCGCGCGCGTCGGTGACGGCAAGCCAGCGGGGCAATTCGCCACCGCGCGCCATGGCCAGTGGGACTTCCCCCTGAAGCAACGTCCAGCCGTTGAGCGCGCCCAGGCAACTGACCACAACGAACATCGCCACAAGGCTGGCCGGACCCGGCGACCAATAATGGCTGACGAACGCGCCGAAGGGGGAGCCGGTCTGCGTCTGCGCCGCCGGCAATGTCAGCGCGATGCCGGAACAGACGATCAGGTAGATCAGCCCGGTCGCTGCCGTGCCGATCAACGTCGCGCGCGGGATGGTGCGCGCGGGGTCGCGCACCTTGTCGGCCGCAACGCTGGCCGATTCAAAGCCGAGCAGCGCCCAGAGCGTCAGCGCGGCCGACGCGGTGATGCCCGCGCCGGTCAGGCCCTGAGGCGGGAAGGGCGCAACCTCTGCCCGGCCGCTGCCCACTATCAGCAGCAGCAGGATCAGGACGACGATGATCGGGATGAGCTTGATCGCCGTGGTCCAGATCTGCGCCACGCCGGCCGCCCGTGCGCCGGCCAGATTGATGCCGGTCATCAGCCACAGAAATCCGATCGAACAGAGCGCGCCAAGGCCCGGCCGCGCCAGCACCGGCAGCAGGCTGCTCACATTCGCGGTGGCGGCGACCGCGATGGTGACATTGGTGATGATGAGGGAAATCCAGTAGGTCCACCCGATCGCGAAACCGGCCAGCGGGCCGAACGCGCGGGCGATCATCTGCGACGGGCTGGCATCCGGCATGGCGACGGTCAGCCGCGCGATGACGAAGGCCAGCACCAGCGACCCGGCGATGGTGAATATCCAGCCCGCCATCGCGTCCCAGCCGAAAGGAGCAAGGCTGGCCGGCAGCAGGAACACGCCCGACCCGATCATATTGCCCATCACCAGCGCGATGCAGGCGGCAAGGCCAAGCGTGCGGGAGGAGGCGCGCGATGACGATGCGGCGTCGGGCGGGGAAAGGGGGGCGGGCTGCATGGCGCTCGCCTTTAGTGCGGCGGCATGAGGAATGCCAGACAGGTGCGCCATCCCGGCGCCTGATCGTGGACATGGAGGACGGGCTGCATCAATCCGTTTTCCCCGGCATGACGTTCGCTCTTGTTCTGCTCGGCCTCGCCGGGGCCGCCGCCGTTTCGCCCATTTCCGGCGCGATCTCCAAAACGGAGGCCGACCATTATATCTGGGGCGGCATCAATGATGGATGGCATCTGGTGCAACGGCCGGACCTGTCGGTCATCGAGGAACGGTTGGCGCCCGGCGCGGCTGAGGTGCGCCATTATCATCGTGCCGCGCGTCAGTTTTTCTATGTTCTGGATGGCGCGCTGACGATGGAGATGGATGGACGGGTGTATCGGCTGACCAAGGGCCAGGGCGTGGAGATCGCGCCCGGCGTGCCCCATCAGGCGCGCAATGAAGAGGACGCGGCGGTTGCGATATTGGTCGTTTCCGCTCCCAAAAGCCATGGCGACCGGGTGGATGCGCCGCTCGCGGCGTCCTCCGACGCGGTGCCGGACTAGCAAAAACGGCCGGCCCATCGCTGGACCGGCCGCCGTGCAACCCCGCTCGGGTTGTGCCGTTACGCCGCTTGCGCCTCGACCTCTTCGGTCGCCGGCAGGCGAATGAGATAATCGAAGGCGGACAGGCCTGCGGTCGACCCCGCGCCCATCGCGATGACGATCTGCTTGTAGGGCACGGTCGTGCAGTCCCCGGCCGCGAAGATGCCGGGCTGGCTGGTTTCACCGCGCACGTCGATCTCGATTTCGCCGCGCGGGGACAAAGCGATCGCGTCCTTCAGCCATTCGGTGTTGGGGACAAGGCCGATCTGGACGAAAATGCCCTCCAGTTCGACATCATGTTCGGTGCCATGGTTGCGATCCTTGTAGGACAGGCCCGTCACCTTTTCGCCATTGCCGATGACCTGCGTGGTCATGGCCGATGTGATGATCTTCACATTGGGCAGGCTGGCGAGCTTGCGCTGGAGCACAGCGTCGGCGCGTAGCTGGCTGTCATATTCGATCAGCGTCACATGGGCGACGATTCCGGCGAGGTCGATCGCCGCCTCGACGCCGCTGTTTCCGCCGCCGATCACAGCCACGCGCTTGCCCTTGAAGAGCGGCCCGTCGCAGTGCGGGCAATAGGCGACGCCCTTGTTGCGATACTCGTCCTCGCCAGGCACGCCCATCTGGCGCCAGCGCGCGCCGGTCGACAGGATGACGGTGCGGCCTTTGAGCGACGCACCATTTTCCAGCACGACCTCATGATAGCCGCCTTCGGTCCTGGCCGGGATCAGCTTCGCCGCCTTTTGCAGGTTCATGACCTCGACGTCATAATCCTTCACATGGGCTTCCAGCGCGGAGGCGAGCTTGGGGCCTTCGGTACGGCTGACCGAGATGAAATTCTCGATATCCATGGTGTCGAGCACCTGGCCGCCAAAGCGTTCGGCCGCGACGCCGGTGCGGATGCCCTTGCGCGCCGCATAGATGGCGGCCGCAGCGCCGGCGGGGCCGCCGCCGACAACCAGCACCTCGAACGGGTCCTGGCGCTTGATCTTTTCGGCTGCGCGCGCTTCTGCGCCGCTGTCGATCTTGGCCACGATCTGCTCCAGTTCCATGCGGCCCTGACCGAAGGGTTCGCCGTTGAGGAAAATGGTGGGCACGGCCATGATCTTGCGCGCGTCGACCTCTTCCTTGAACAGGCCGCCGTCGATCGCGACGTGGCTGATGCGCGGGTTGAGCACGCTCATCAGGTTGAGCGCCTGCACTACGTCCGGGCAATTCTGGCAGGAGAGCGAGAAATAGGTTTCAAAGGCATAATCGCCGTCGAGGCCCTTCACCTGCTCGATCAGGTCCTGCGCCGCCTTTGACGGATGGCCGCCGACCTGGAGCAGGGCGAGCACCAGAGAGGTGAATTCATGCCCCATCGGGATGCCCGCAAAGGTCACGCCAATGTCCGTGCCGACACGGCGGATCATGAAGCTGGGCTTGCGCTGGGCATTGCCGGTAGCGACGGAAACATTTTCCGACAGCTCGGCAATTTCGTCCAGCAATTCCTTGAGTTCACGGGACTTCGCGCCTTCATCCAGCGACGCCACCAGCTCGATCGGCTGGGTGATGTTCGCCAGATAGCTTTTCAGCTGTCCCTTGAGATTTGCGTCCAACATATCTGTCTGGCTCCGTTGAAAGAAGGCGGGCCGCCGCTTGGGGAGAGGGAATGCGGCGGCCCGTTGCGGGGATGGTGCGACCCAAAGACCCCGGCAAAAACATCTTGTGGAATATCGTGCGAAGGCCCCGCCGGGTTCCCGCAAACGGGAAGCCGGCGGTCTTTACGCAGACGCCTGGCGCGCCTTAGATCTTTCCGACGAGGTCAAGCGAGGGCGCGAGCGTTTCGGCGCCTTCTTCCCACTTGGCGGGGCAGACTTCGCCCGGATGCGCGGCCCAATATTGGAGCGCCTTGACCTTGCGCAGCAGTTCAGCGGCGTTGCGGCCCACGCCTTCGGGCGTGATTTCTACGAGCTGGATCACGCCTTCGGGATCAAGCACGAAGGTGCCGCGATCCGCCAGGCCGACGCCTTCGCGCAGCACGCCGAACTGATTCGACAGCTGGTGGTTCTGGTCGCCGAGCATGTAATAGTTGATCTTGCCGATCGCCGGCGACGTGTCGTGCCAAGCCTTATGGCAGAAATGCGTGTCGGTCGAAACCGAATAGACCTCAACGTCCATGCCCTGGAGCGTCGGGTAGATGTCAGCCAGATCTTCCAGCTCGGTGGGGCAGACGAAGGTGAAATCGGCGGGATAGAAGAAGAATACGGCCCACTTGCCCTTCACATCGGCGTCGGTCACATCGACGAACTTGCCGTCCTTGTAAGCGGTGGCCTTGAAGGGCTGCAGGGGGGTGTTGATGAGAGCCATGGGCGCTGATTACCTCGCAAAATGTGTTGCAGTTGCGAACTCCATGTAGGGATGGGGCCCCCATAAGGGAAATTGGTTTTCTTGAACGGCTTGAGTGAGAAAAGCGATCAGAGCGCGCCTGACTTATCGACTTGTTCGTCATTTGCGCCAAGCCATTGCATCATCGCGGATTCTGCCATCGCCTGCGCCTCTTCCGCTGTAAAGCTGGACCGGTCGAGGCACAATTCCAACCATAGGCCGTCCACCAGTGCGGTGAGGCTGATGGCGGCGATCCGCTTTTGCGCCTGCGAAAGTTGGGGCGCGGCTTCGCCCAATAGTGTCTCCAACTGATGGCGCGTCCCGCCATAGACGTCGGCATGAACAGCGGCGATGGCGGGATCAGACGTGACCAGGCTCCAGAAGGCGATCCATGTGGCGAGCAGGTCCGGGTCCAATACCGGCGGGCGCAGATTGGCCAGCAGGCAGGCGCGGAGCCGATCGCGCGGATCATTGCCCGCCGACGCGATCGCGGCATCGAGCGCTGCCGAAACCCTGGCGCCCACATCGACATAGGTGGCAAGAATCAGTGCATCGACGCCCGGAAAATAATGGGTGAGCAGGCCGGACGACACGCCGGCCCTGGCGCAGATCGCACGGACGGACGTGCCGCCAATGCCCTTTTCCGCGAGGCAGCGGGCGGTAGCGTCGATCAACGCCTGACGCCGCACGTCGGGCGTTTCGCGCACGAAGCGCGCTCTTGCTCTTGGTCCTGCCGGTTGCGCCATGCCGTCTCCTTCCCATATTCCCCTTTGGACCCGCCCGACGCCCCCTGGCAAGCGGTGGACGGAGGATCGCCCGGCCGGGGCACGGGTTCGACAAGGCGGGTCAAGACAAGGAGATGATCATGCGCTTTTCCTCCATGCCGCAAGGCCTTGCCGGCGCGGCGCTGATGTTGCTGGCGAGCGGATGTTCCGGCGGGGCTGATCCGGACAGCGCGAACGGCAGCAACCAGGCCGCTGCGCCCGTCCCGACTATTGAGAATGTGGCCGAACCGGACGCGGTGGGCGCCGCGCCTGCGCCGACGGATCGGATGGCGACGGACGATTGGGTGGGGCGCTGGACCGGGCCGGAGGGACTGTTCCTCGACATTCAGCCATCGCCCGACGGCAAGCCGGGCCATTATGCCATCGCCAACAAGGATACGCTTGATCGGCAGGGTAACTATGACGGCGTCGCGGACGGGGCCATGATCCGCTTCGAGCGCGACGGCAAGGATTTGATGATCCGGCCGGGAACGGGCGCGGAAACGGGTTTTAAATGGCTGGCGGACAAGGAAAACTGCCTGATCGTCGTCGCTGGGCAGGAAGGCTATTGCCGCTGATGCGGGTCGGCATGCAGGTGAGGGAGGAAGGCCGAAGCCATGCTGCGTCAGGCCATATTCACGCCTGGCCGTGCCCGACTGCCATCGCATCGCAACGAAGGGGCTTGGCGGCCTTGCCTCTTGCCTCTATCGGGGCTTGGCTCTAGGGCATTGCCTTAACGGTTGTTCACAGACCACCAACGATATTTGTCAAGAAGGACCTCTCATGAGTGAGACCGCGGATCGCGTAAAGAAAATCGTCGTCGAGCATCTGGGCGTAGAAGCCGAAAAGGTGACCGAGGATGCCAGCTTCATCGACGATCTGGGCGCAGACAGCCTTGACATCGTCGAGCTGGTGATGGCGTTCGAAGAAGAATTCGGCGTCGAAATCCCCGACGACGCTGCCGAGAAGATCGCCACCGTCAAGGATGCGATCGATTATATCGACAGCAAGCAGTAATTTGTCCGCCCGGCCCGATCCTGAGAGGGAAGGGCCGCGCTGACGAACGAGAAACGGCTCCTCCTGTCCGGATTTCCGAGGCGTGGGGAGCCTTTTCATATCTGGCGCGCCGTTCACAAGCGCGCTTTCAGTAGCTACATGGGCGGCATAAGGTCCATGAATTTTCGGAGCTAGGATATGCGTCGTGTCGTCGTAACCGGCCTTGGCATGGTGAGCCCGCTGGGCGGGAATGTCGAAACCAGCTGGAAAAACATCATCGCGTCGAAATCGGGCGCGGCCACGATCACGCGCTTCGACGCGACCGATTATAAGTGCCGCATCGCCTGCGAAGTGAAGCCGGCCGATCACGAATATGGCTATGACGCGTCGCTGGACGTCGATCACAAGATCCAGCGCCAGGTCGATCCCTTCATCGTCTTTGGCATTTCGGCGGCCAGCGAAGCGCTGCGCGACGCGGGCCTGGACAATATGACCGAAGAAGAGCGGCTGCGCGCTGGCTGCTCGATCGGGTCGGGCATCGGCGGGCTGCCGGGTATCGAAAGCGAATCGCTGGTGCTGGCCAACAAGGGGCCAAGCCGTGTATCGCCGCATTTCGTTCACGGTCGCCTCATCAACCTCATCTCCGGCCAGGTTTCGATCAAATATGGCCTGATGGGGCCGAACCACGCGGTCGTCACCGCCTGTTCGACCGGCGCCCACTCGATCGGCGACGCCGCGCGTATGATCGCGATGGACGACGCCGACGTGATGCTGGCGGGCGGCGCGGAAAGCGCGATCTGCCCGATCGGCATTGCCGGCTTCGCCCAGGCGCGCGCGCTGTCGACCAACTTTAACGACACGCCCGAAAAGGCCAGCCGCCCCTATGACGTCAACCGCGACGGCTTCGTCATGGGCGAGGGCGCAGGCGTCGTCGTGCTGGAGGAATATGAGCGGGCCAAGGCACGCGGCGCGCATATCTACGCCGAAGTGATCGGCTATGGCCTGTCGGGCGACGCCTATCATGTCACCGCCCCGCATCCCGAAGGCAGCGGCGGCTATCGCTCGATGGAAATGGCGCTCCGGAAATCGGGGTTGTCGCTGGAAGATATCGACTATGTGAACGCGCATGGCACATCGACGCCGCTGGGCGACGAGCTGGAGCTGGGGGCGGTCAAGCGGTTGTTCGGCGACCATCTGTCGTCCATGTCGATGTCGTCGACCAAGTCGGCGATCGGCCACCTGCTGGGTGGCGCGGGCGCGGTGGAGAGCATTTTCTGCATCCTCGCCATGCGCGACCAGATCGTGCCGCCGACGCTGAACCTCGATGAACCCAGCGAAAGCTGCAAGGGTGTCGACCTGGTCCCGCACGTCGCCAAGGAGCGCAAGGTGCGCGCGGTGCTGAACAACAGCTTCGGCTTTGGCGGCACCAATGCGTCGCTGATCATGAAGGCGGTCTAAGGCTTATCCTCCCCGGCAAGGGGAGGATGCTTTAAGTGCGGGACGGACTGAAACCCATGGCAAGACGATCCCGCCCGAGCCCCACCCGCCGCATCGGCTGCGGCATCCTGCTAATTGGCCTTGCGGTGGCGGCGTTCATCGCTTTCCGCTTCGTCGCCGGTTGGAGCGAGGACGGGCCGGCGGCCAGGGAAGTCAGCATCACCGTGCCCGAAGGCGCGACCCTGTCCGATGCGGCCGTGCTGTTGAAGCAGGCGGGCGCGGTGCGATCGGCCGATGCCTTCCTGACCCGCGCCAAGGTCTTTGGCGGATCGACGCCGATCAAGGCGGGCGAGTTCGTCATCCCGGCACAGGCCAGCAACAAGGACATATTAGCGATCCTGCAGGGCGGGAAGACGCTGACCCGGCTTGTCACCATTCCCGAAGGCATGCCCTCGATCCTGGTGTATGAGCGGCTGATGGCGAACGACCAGCTGACCGGGGACATCCAGGTGCCCGAGGAAGGCAGCGTGCTGCCCGACAGCTATGCCTTCGACAAGGGCGAGCCGCGTGCCGCTGTGCTCAAACGCATGCAGGACGCGATGACGAAGCTGCTCGCCAAGCTATGGGCAGAGCGCGCGCCCGATCTGGTGGTGAACACCCCGCGCGAGGCGATCATCCTTGCCAGCATCGTCGAGAAGGAAACCGCCGTCGCCAAGGAACGGCCGATGGTCGCGGGCGTCTATGCCAACCGCCTGCGCGCGGGCATGATGCTCCAGGCCGATCCCACGATCATCTATCCGATCACGCGCGGCAAGCCGCTGGGGCGGCGAATCCGCAAGTCGGAAATCGCGGCGGTGAACGACTATAATACCTATGCCATGACCGGCCTGCCCAAGGGGCCGATCGCCAATCCCGGTCGCCTGTCGATCGTGGCGGTGCTGCACCCGGCGCAGACCAAGGCGCTGTATTTCGTGGCGGACGGGAAGGGCGGGCATATCTTTGCCGACAGCTTGCAGCAGCATAATGAGAATGTCCGCAAATGGTTCGAAATTCGCCGCGCGCGCGGCGAACTCTAGGCCCATTGGCGCATGCCGACGGGTCAGCGCAGCGCGCCCTTCGTCGCCATGGAGCGCGCATAGGCGAGTTGCACGATCGCAATCAGGATGACGACCGCGGGAAAGCCGGCCGCGACCATCAGGCCCTTTTGCGCGATCAGGTCGGTCATGCCGAGCGTATGGCCGAACTGCACCAGGACCGCGATCAGCGAGACGAGGAATAGCGGGACGGAGATGGTCCGGCGCATCAGTAGCGCCACCGCGCCCGCCGTGCCGGCCGCGACCGCCACGCCATAGACGATCCACAACCATGCGGGCATGGCGGCGAAGGCGCGGGCGGTGACGGGATCGGTCCGGGCAAGGTCGGTCAGGTCCATGCCATATTGCATGACGAAGGCCATCACCCCCATCAGGTTCCAGAGCAAGAGGATGATGCCGACGATTGTCAGGGAACGGGATGTGGACATGATGCGTGTTACCCCCACTTGACCGGCATCGCTTGCGGCCGGTTCGCGCCCGAATATATACCGAAAACAGCCGTGGCGATAGCAGTCCGGCCTTAAAGGAGAATGCTCTTATGCTGGGTCGATCCATCCCTGACGTCACACTCAAGACCCGGGTCCGCGATGACAGCGTCGAAGGGCCAAATCCCTTTCGCTGGCAGGAGGTCAGCACGGGCGATCTGTTCGCGGGAAAGCGGTCCGTCGTCTTTTCGCTGCCCGGAGCGTTCACGCCGACCTGCTCGACGGAACAATGCCCGGCCTTCGAACAATCGAGCGCGGCGCTGAGGGCGGCGGGCGCGGACGATGTCTATTGCGTGTCGGTCAACGACGCCTTCGTCATGTACCAGTGGGGTAAGCAGCTGGGCATCAAGTCGGTCAAGCTGTTGCCCGACGGATCGGGCGATTTCACGCGCCGCATGGGGATGCTGGTGAAGAAGGATCATCTGGGCTTTGGCGAGCGCAGCTGGCGCTACGCGATGGTCGTCGATGACGGCAGGATCGTCGCCTGGTTCGAGGAGCCGGGCATCAACGATGCGGGCGAGGATGACGATCCCTATGGCGAGACCAGCCCGGAGCCGGTGCTGGCTTGGCTGGCGGACAATCCACGCGCATGACGGATGGCGTGCCGGCCCCCATCATCGTCACGGCGTTGATGGGGGCGGCGGACTTCGCCTGGGCCGATGGTCTGCGCCGCGCGCATTTCCCGCCGGAGCGCAATTGGCTTGGCGCGCATATCACCTTGTTTCATCATCTGCCGCCCTCTGCCCTGGAGGAGGTTGCGGGGCGATTGAAACGCCTGGGCGCCGGACCGCGGCCCGCCGCGCGCCTGACCGACGTCATGCTGTTGGGGCGCGGGGTTGCCTATCGTGTCGAAAGCCCCGAGTTGCTGGCGATGCGCGCGGAACTGGCCGACGCCTTTGCCGGGATGCTGACGCCGCAGGATCAGGCGAAGCCGCGGCTGCATATCACGATCCAGAACAAGGTGACGCCGGACGCGGCGAAGGCGCTGGCAGATAAGCTGCGCGCCGACTTTCGCCCACGCCCCCTGGTCATCGCCGGGCTGGCCGCCTGGCACTATCGCGGCGGGCCGTGGGAAATGGCGATGAAGGCGATGTTCCGGGGGTAAGGGCAAGGGGCGTCGACCGGCCGATTGCGCCGGCGAAGAGCGGCAGGTGACTTTCCTGCAATCGCGTTCGAAATCCTTGCATTTGCGAAGTAGGGGCTGTTCGCCCACATAGGCTGGGATGCTGCAACGCAGCAAAACCATTCAGAGGGTCTGCCATGTTTTCGCTTATCGCACTCTATTTCGCCTATCGCCGCGACGTCGTCACCGCCGAACGCTATATTGCTGGCCTGACCCCCGCCGCAGCGCCGGTCGAGCAGGAAGCCAGCCCGGTCGTGCTGGACACGCCGCTGCCGCTCGCGGCCTGACCCGATACGCAAAAGGGCGGCCAAATGGGCCGCCCTTCGCTTGAATGACTGTCCGGTCGCCTAGCGTCAGGCGGCCAGGAACTGCGCCGGGTCGAGCGCCATCAGCGTATCCGCGCCGCCCTCGATCTTGCGCCGCAGTGCGCCTGCGTCGGGCATGATCCGTTCGGCAAAGAAGCGGGCCGTTACCAGCTTGGCCTCCAGGAAGCCCGCATCGCCTTCGCTTGCCGCGATCTGCGCGCTGGCCGCCTTCGCCATGCGCAGCCACATCAGGCCCGTCGCGACGATGCCCAATATGTGCATATAATGATGCGCGCCGGCGCCCGCATTATCCGGGTTCTTCATGGCGTTCTGCATCAGCCACATGGTCGCCGCGCCCAGCTGGCCGCTCGCCTTTTCTAGCGCCTCCGCGATCGGGGCGATCGATTCGTCGGACTTGGCGGCGGCGACTTCCTCATTCACCAGCTTCAGGAACGCCTGCAAGGCGCGCCCGCCATGCATGGGCAGCTTGCGGCCCACCAGGTCCATCGCCTGAATGCCGTTGGTGCCTTCGTAAATCTGGGCGATGCGGGCGTCGCGCACATATTGCTCCACGCCATTTTCCCAGATGTAGCCATGGCCGCCGAACACCTGCTGCGCCGACACCGCGACGTCGAAGCCCTTGTCGGTGCCATAGCCCTTGACCACCGGGGTCAGCAGCTGGAGCAGGTCATCGGCCGCCTGCCGCTCTTCCTCGGTTTCGGCGTAGTGCGACAGGTCCACCTGCACGGCGGTCCACAGGGTCAGCGCGCGCAACCCTTCGGTCAGCGCCTTGGCCTCCATCAACATGCGGCGCACGTCGGGATGGACGAACAGCGTGTCGGCCTTTTCCTCCGGCTCCTTGGGGCCGGTGAGCGCGCGACCCTGTCGACGGTCCTGCGCATAATGCACCGCATTCTGGAACGCGACTTCCGCCTGGCCCAAGCCCTGGAGGCCGACGCCCAGGCGCGCGGCGTTCATCATGATGAACATGGCGGCCAGGCCCTTATTCTCCTCGCCGACCATCCATCCGGTCGCGCCGTCATAGTTCATGACGCAGGTCGCATTGCCGTGAATGCCCATCTTGTGCTCGATCGACCCGCAGGAAACGGCGTTGCGATCACCCAGCGCGCCGTCGTCACCCACCATGATCTTTGGCACGACGAAGAGCGAAATGCCCTTGCTGCCTTCGGGCGCGTCGGGCGTCTTGGCGAGGACGAGGTGGATGATGTTGTCGGCCAGGTCATGCTCGCCCGCCGAAATGAAGATTTTGGTGCCGGTGATGGCGTAGCTGCCATCGCCCTGCGGCACGGCCTTGGTCTTGATGAGGCCAAGGTCAGTGCCGCAATGCGGTTCCGTCAGGTTCATCGTGCCGGTCCATTCGCCCGACACCATTTTTGGGATGTAGCGATGCTGCTGTTCGCTGCTGCCCTTGGCGAGCAGCGCGGAAATCGCCCCGGTGGTGAGGCCGAAATACATTTCGAACGCTTGGTTGGCCGACGTCATATATTCGCCGAGCGCAGTCGCCACGACCATGGGCAGGCCCTGTCCGCCAAATTCCTCCGGCGCGTGCAACGTCGTCCAGCCGCCTGCGACATATTGGTCATAGGCGTCCTTGAAGCCGGCGGGCGTCGTGACGCTGCCGTCGCTATTGCGCGTGCAGCCTTCCTTGTCGCCCGAAGCGTTCAACGGGAACAGGATTTCGGCCGCGACCTTGCCGCCTTCGGTCAGGATTGCTTCCACCAGGTCGGGCGAAGCGGCGGCGAAGCTGGGCAGATTGGCGTAGCGGTCAAGCCCCACGACATGATCCAGTACGAAGCGGGTGTCGCGAATGGGGGCGGCGTAGCTTGGCATGATCGTCTCCTGAAATTCTCTTATGCGGGGTAGGGGGTCTATTTCTGTTCGATAGTGGCGACGAAAGCCGCCAGTTCGGCAATGGCCGCATCGATATCGTCCTTCTGCCGGGTCAGCAGGTCGATTCGCGCGCGGCATTTGTCCACAGTGACGCGCCGCTGCGCCTCATGTTCCTCATCAGCGTCGTAGAGGTCGATCATCTCGCGGATTTCGGTCAGGCTGAAACCCACGCGCTTGCCGCGCAGGATCCACGCCAGTCGCGCCCGGTCGCGCCGCGAATAGATGCGGGTCAGGCCCTGGCGTTCAGGCGAAATCAGCCCTTCGTCTTCGTAAAAGCGCAGAGCGCGCGCGGTGACGCCAAATTCTTCCGACAGGTCGGTGATGCTGTAGCGTTCCCGTTCGCTATGATCGGGCAGTTCGATCCCGGCGATGCTGCTGCGATTATCCATGGCGATGATGTAATCCCGCTTTACGTTTACGTCAAGGTGAGTGCTATGCCTGTCCTGCATATCTCCGCATGGGCCTTTTGCCCCAGTGACACGCCACGGCCAAGCCGCTAGGGCCAGCGTCATGACGGGGGCGATCAGACAGAGCAGAGGTGCGCGCGGTGTGCTGGCCGCGCTGGCGCTGCTCGTCCTGGCAATTCACCTGATCGCGCCGACCGGTTTCATGCCGGTACGCACCGCCCATGGCGTGGTGGTAACGCTCTGCACCGGTCAGGGGGCCGTCAATGTCGTGGTCGATCGCGGCGGCTCACCCATGGATGGCGATCATCGCCCGGATGATGGCATGGGCGGCCAACAGCATTGCCCCTTCGCCGCGTCGGTCCAGCCGGTCGTGCCGCCGCTGGCGCTGGCCGATCTGCCCTTGCCGGCGTGGAAACTCGCCTTCGGCCCGATCGCCTTTGCGCTCAAGACCGGCCTCATCGCCCGGCTGGCCGCGCCGCCGCCGCCCTCATTGGGGCCACCCGCCGCTTTCTGAAAAAGACTGCAATGCCCGCACGCCCCGCGCGTCGGGATGAATGACCGATTCGGCGCCGCGTGGTGACGAAGACGTCGGCCTGTTTCAGAAAGATCCATCCATGTTTTCTCATAGTGTCGCGCGCGGCCTGCCGCTGTGCGCCCTCGTCCTTATGCTGTCCGCCCATCCGGTTCTTGCCGAGGACAGCGCCGACCAAAGCGCGATCATCGTCACCGCCAGCCCGATTGTCGAGGAAGCCGCCGCCCGCGTGCAGCGGACCCCCGGCGGCGTCGATGTCGTGTCGGCGCAAGAGTTTGACGACAAGCTCGCCGTGTCGCTGCGCGACGCGCTCAGCTTCTCGCCCGGCGTCTACACCCAGCCCCGCTTCGGGCAGGAAGTGCGCATCTCCATTCGCGGATCAGGCCTGTCGCGCGGCTATCACATGCGCGGCCTGACCCTGTTGCAGGATGGCATTCCCATCAACGCCGCCGACGACAATGGCGATTTCCAGGAACTGGACCCGCAGGTCTTCCAGCATCTGGAGGTGTATCGGGGCGGCAATGCGCTGCGGCTGGGTGGATCGACGCTGGGTGGTGCGATCAATGCCGTGACGCCGACCGGCCGCAGTGCGCCGGGCGTCGAACTGCGCATAGATGGCGGCAGTTTCGACACGCTGCGCGGCAAGATGGCCTTTGGTTATGCCGATGATCATGGCGATGCATTTATGGCGATCACCGCCGACCGGTCCGACAGCGACCGCGTCCATGGCGACCGCAAGGCGTTGCGCTTCAACGGCAATGTCGGTCTCAAAATCAGCGAGCGGGTGGAGACCCGTTTTTACGCAAGCGCGCAGACGATCCGGCAGAAACTGGCGGGCGCGCTCAATGAGACCGACGCCATCGCCAATCCGTCCAAGGGCAATGTCTTTGGCGATCAGGCGCGGGACATCGATTCGATCCGGTTGCAGAACCGCACGACCATCGCACTGGACGATGCTACCGTCGCCTTTGGCGTCTATTTCAATGCCAAACAGCTGTTTCATCCGATCTATCAGGTGATCGACCAGAAATCGGAGGATCGCGGAGTCTTTGGTAGCGTGGACTTGACCGGGGACATTGGCGGCATGCCCGTCGCGTTGACGCTGGGAAGCCAGGCGCGGTTTGGCCGCACCGTCGCGCGGCAATTCGTCAATCTGAATGGAAAGTCGGGCGCCCCGACCGCCGATGCGGTGCAGAAGGCGCAGACGATCAACAGCTATGCCGAAGCGCGCATAGCCCCGCTGCCCGCCCTGTGGCTGGTGGCCGGGGGCATCTACAGCCATGGCGAGCGCAAGATCGATAATCGGATGGCCCCCGCACGCAGCGGTCAGGCCGATTTCGACAGTTTCGCGCCCAAGATCGGCCTGCTCTACGAACCATCGGATAGGATGCAGGTCTACGCCAATTACAGCCGATCGGTGGAAATGCCCGGCTTTGGCGAATTGAGCCAGGCGCCCGCGGGCGGCGCGCCCGGCTTTACGCCGGTCGGGCTGCAAAAGGCATGGACCGCCGAAATCGGCACGCGCGGCCGGGCGGGCATCGCGACGTGGGACGTCAGCGTCTATCGCGCGGACATAAAGGGTGAGATGCTGCAATATAGCGTCGTTCCCGGCCTTATTCCGGCCGCGACCTTCAATGCGGACCGCACGCGGCATCAGGGGATCGAGGCCGGGCTGGACCTGACGCTTAGCCCCTGGGTGCGGCTGCGGCAGGTCTATCAATATAGCGACTTCCGGTTCCGCGACGACATCCAGTTCGGCGACAATCGCCTGCCGGTCATCCCACGCCATTTCTACCGCGCGGAGCTGACCTTGGGGACGGATCGGCTGTCGGTCAGCCCGGCGGTCGAATGGCTGCCGCAGGGGGCATGGGTGGATTATGCCAACAGCAAGCGGGTGGAGAGCTATGCGATGCTGAACCTCACCGCGCAGGCGCAAGTGCGGGACGGCGTCACCCTGTTCGTCGATGCGCGCAACCTGACAAAGGAGCGGGCGATCGGCGATATCAGCGCGCTGGTGCGCTATGTGGCGGATGACCCCGCGACCCCCGCCAATGAAGGCAGCGCCGCCTTCTATCCCATCGAGCGCCGCGCTTTCTACGCCGGCGTGCGGGCGCGCTTCTGATGGGCGAGGACGTGCGCGGCGGCGGATTTTACCGCGCCATGTGGCGCTGGCATTTCTATGCCGGCCTCATCGTGCTGCCGGTGCTGGCGCTGATGGCGGCTACGGGCGCGCTCTATCTCTACAAGCCCGAGCTCGAGGCGCTGGCCTATCCGGTCCGGCTGACGCAGCCGGGCGGTGGCGCATCCTTACCCGCGTCGCGCATAGTGGCCGCAGCGCAAGCCCGCGCCGGTGCGACAGCAACCCAGGTCATGCGCCCCGCCAGCAACAGCGAAAGCTGGCGGGTGGTGACGCCGTCTGAACAGGGCGGCACGACGACCTACTTCGTCGATCCCCGTGATGGGCGTATCCTGGGGCAGATGCGCGATGGCGGCGTGATGGAGACGGTCAAGTCGCTCCACAGCCTGACGATGACCGGTCCCGTCGGCAACCGGTTGGTCGAAGTGGTCGCCGGCTGGGCGATCATCCTGTGCGTCACGGGGCTGTATCTGCGCTGGCCCCGACGCGGCCAGCCCGCGCTGGCGCTCCGCGGGACCGCAAAGGGGCGTCTGTTCTGGCGCGACCTGCACGGGACGCTGGGCTTTGCGTCGGCGCTCGTCATCCTGTTCCTCGCCATCACCGGCATGCCCTGGACCGATGTCTGGGGCGGAGGGCTGCGCGCGGTGATCGCCGCCAACAAAGCGGGGCGGCCGCCAATGAAGGTCAATCCCTGGTCGCACGCGGCGAAACATGCGTTGCCCTGGACGCTGCGGGAGCAGGATGCGCCGATGGGGCAGGGGCATCGCGATATCGGCGTCGGCGCCGTGACACAGATCGCAGCCCGGCGGGGGCTTGCGCAGGGCTATCAGCTGTTCCTGCCGGCCACTCCGGGCGCGCCCTATCTGGTGTCGGCGATCACGGTCCGCGCCGACGACGCGCGCGCCATCGCCATCGACGCTGCGACCGGTACAGTGGTGCAGGACATGGACTGGCGGCAGTTCGGCAAGGGCGCAAAGACGGTCGAATGGGGCATCGCCACGCATCAGGGCCAGCAATATGGGGCGGGCAACCGTCTGCTGATGCTGGCGGGATGCCTGTGCCTCCTGCTGCTGTGTCTGACCGCGCCTGTCCTGTGGTGGAAGCGGCGGCAAGACGGGCGGCTAGCCGCGCCGCCGCCGGCAAGCCCGGTCGCGCGCCGGACGGTAGCAGGCGTGATGATCGCACTGGGCGCGCTCTTTCCCCTGACCGGCCTGTCGATGCTGGCCGCGCTCGCCGGGGAATGGCTGGCGGGGCGGCTTTCCCGCGCCTAGTTTTCTTTCAGGCCGGGAGCGATTAAGGGCTGCCCCATGATCCGACTGTCCGGCCTGAAACTGCCCCTCGACCATCCGGCCGAGGCGATGCCCGCCGCCATCTGTGCGCGCCTGAACATTCAGCCGCAGGAGTTGCGCGGTCATAATCTGGTCCGGCGCGGCAATGACGCGCGCCGTCGCAATGCGATCCAGCTGGTCTATACGCTCGACATCGATGTGGAGAACGAAGCCGCCGTGCTGGCGCGTTTCGCCAACGATCATGATGTGCGGCCGACGCCCGACACGCGCTATCATTTCGTCGCGCATCGACCCGATGGCTGGAGTGGCAAACGGCCTGTAGTGATCGGCGCGGGGCCATGCGGGCTGTTTGCCGGCCTTATCCTTGCGCAGATGGGCTTCCGGCCGATCATCCTGGATCGCGGCAAGGTGGTGCGCGAGCGCACGAAGGATACGTGGGGCCTGTGGCGTCGCGGCGAACTCGACCCGGATTCCAACGTCCAGTTCGGGGAAGGCGGGGCCGGCACTTTTTCCGACGGCAAACTCTATTGCCGGGTCAAGGACCCGCGTTTTCTGGGCCGCAAGGTGCTGGAGGAATTTGTCGCCGCCGGTGCGCCCGACGACATATTATGGGAAGCGCATCCCCATATCGGCACATTCCGGCTCGTCTCGATGGTCGAATCCATGCGCCGCCAGATCGAAGGACTGGGCGGCGAATATCGCTGGCAGACGCGGGTCGATGACCTGCTGCTGGAACCGGACGGCGACGGTGCGCAGAAGCTGCGCGGACTGGTGCTGCATGACGGCAGCGCGATCGAAACCGATCATGTCGTCCTGGCGGTGGGCCACAGCGCGCGCCCGACATTCGAAATGCTGCACCGGCAGCGCGTCCATATGGAGGCCAAGCCCTTTTCCATCGGCGTGCGCATCGAACATCCGCAAAGCTGGATCGACCGCGCCCGCTACGGCCAATGCGCGGGCCACCCTGACCTGGGCGCGGCGGCATACAGCCTGGCGCATCATTGCGGCAATGGCCGCACGGTCTACAGCTTCTGCATGTGCCCGGGCGGCCGGGTCGTCGCCGCGACGTCGGAGGAAGGGCGCGTCGTCACCAACGGCATGAGCCAATATAGCCGCGCCGAATTCAACGCCAATTCAGGCCTGGTCGTCGGCATCGACCCGCAACGCGATTATCCTGGTGGGCCGCTGGCCGGCATCGATTTTCAGCGTCATTGGGAAAGCCAAGCCTTTCTGGCGGGTGGGTCCAGCTATTGGGCGCCGGGGCAGACGGTCGGCGATTTCCTGGCCGGGCGGCCATCCACGTCGCTGGGTTCGGTGGAGCCATCCTACAAGCCTGGCGTCACGCCAACGGATCTCGCATCCTGCCTGCCGCCCTTCGTCATCGACGCCTTCCGCGAGGCTCTGCCGGTCTTTGGCCGGCAACTGGCGGGCTATGACCATGGCGATGCGGTCATGACGGGGGTGGAAACCCGCACATCGTCGCCCGTGCGCATCACGCGCGGCAAGGATTTTCAGAGCCTCAATGTCGCGGGCCTCTATCCGGCAGGCGAAGGTGCGGGCTATGCCGGCGGCATCCTGTCCGCCGCCATCGACGGCATCAAGGTCGCCGAAGCAGCGGCGCTGGCAATGGTGCGCGCAGCGCAGTGAACCAACAGCCTGACATTTCCCTGGCATAAATTGTTCATGCCGGTGTCGTGCCATCGACGCGTGGTTGTCATGGGCGCGTCAAGCCGACGTCATGCGGACAGGCTAGGGATCGGCCATGGTAACGCATATCGATCGCTGCGTGCGTATTTCGCCTGCCGACAAGGCGCGACTGCGCATCCTCTTCCTTGCCAAGCATGCACGCGCGTCCGGCACGCCCGATGCGGTGGATGGCAACCATGCCGTCTATCATCATGAAATGCGCACGACGCTGGAGGCGATAGGCCTCAATATCCGGGTCGCTGACAGTTATGAATCGCTGTTCGACCGGCCGGATGTGGATTTCGTCGTCACCCTGTTGAACCGGGGCGGCTTCCAGAATAGCGAGATGATGGCACCGCTGTTGCTCAGTTGGCGCGACATGCCGCATCTGGGGGCAAGCCCGATCCTGCGCGGTGTGTCGGACGACAAATATCTCAGCAAGATGATCGCCAGCGCCCATGGCGTGCCGACCATGCCGGCGCAGATATTCCGCCGTGGCGGCCTGCCCGCTGAGCCCGCTTTTCACGCGGAGCGGCTGGTGGTGAAGCCCAATGCGTCGTCGGCGTCCTGGGGGTTGGCCATGGTCGACAGCTGGACCGAAGCACGGACGCAAATCGACTATCTGCATGGGGAAGGCCATGACGTCCTGGTCGAAGCCTGGGCGCCCCTGCTCGACATCGCGGTCCCGGTCGTGGGCGGCAGCGGCGGCCAGCCCTGGATATTGCCGCCGATGATGTATGTGCCGGCCGATCCGCATCGCGCGCGCAGTCATGAAGAAAAGCGCGGCCTGATCGACGCGGGCGACGATCCGCTGGTGCTGGTCGAGGATCGCGCGCTGCTGACGCAGCTGGAGGATATGACCCGCCGGCTGCTCCCGGACCTCTGGCCGTTCGACTATGGCCGGTTCGAATTCCGCTATGATCCCGTGACTGGCGCGGTTCAGTTCATGGAAGTCAATCTGTCCTGCAACCTGTGGTCGAAGAAGACCATATCCCGGTCGGCCCGCTCGATCGGCGTCGATCATGCGATGCTGGTCGAAACCATCATCGGCCACAGCCTGGAACGGCAGGGTTTGCTGACCGAAGCGCCGCTCAAGGTCGCGGCCTGATGCCGACGGACGGCAAGGCGACGGCGCTGGTGCTCGCGGGCAAGCGCGACGGCGCGACCGATCCGCTGGCACAGGCGGCGGGCGTCACGCATAAATGCCTGGTCCCGGTGGCGGGGCAGCCCATGCTGGTGCATGTGATCGATGCGCTCGCGGCGAGCGAGCGGATCGGCCAGATCCGCGTCGCGATAGAGGAGCCTGCGGTTCTCCAGGATTTGCCGCAGCTGCGCGGGTTGATCGCGACCCGTCGGCTGATGCCCGTCGCGGCGCAGCCCAATCTGGTCGATTCGGTGCTGGCGGGGGCGCAGGGAGCGACTTTCCCGCTGCTCACCACCACGGCCGACAATGTCCTGCTGACGCCGGATTCGGTGGCGGAAATGATGGAAGGCTGCAAAGCGCAGGGTGCGGATGCCGCCGTCGCCTTCACCCGCCGCGATTTCGTTTTGGCCGCCCATCCGCAAGGGCAGCGCAAATTCTACCGCTTCGCGGACGACAGCTATTCCAATTGCAACACCTATTGGCTGAAGAACGCCAATGCGCTGGCGGCGGCCGAAACATTCCGCAGCGGCGGTCAGTTCGTAAAGCATCCCGCGCGCATCATCGGCGCCTTCGGATTGCTGAATCTCATCCGCTTCCGCTTTGGCATCGGCACGCTGGCGGACACGTTCGCTCGCTTTTCGCGCCGCTTCCGCATGACGATCGCGCCGGTGATCCTGTCGGATGGCGCGGTGGCGATCGACGTTGACAATGCGCGGTCGCATGGCGTCGCCACGCAATTGCTGGAGCGACGCGCCGTCATCACGCAAGCGGCGGAATAGCCGTTGCTCACCATACGCGCGGTCCCGCCCCGGGACGACAACAGTCTGTTGGCGGCCTATCATGGCGGCCTGCGCGCGCATTGGGCGCGGTCTGAGCGGGCTTTGTCGCAAGGATTGGCGACGATGGGGCGGGGCGGATGGAGCGCGGCCGAGCGGCGCCTCTTGCCCGCCCCGGTGCGCCAGTCGGGCCTGTCGATGCGCGACCGCAAAGGGCTGCATCGGCTGCTGAACCCGGCAGCCTTTCCCTTTGGTGGCAATCCTTTGAAGAACAAGCAACTTTTTGCCGCCAAGGCAGAGGGGGCCGGGCTGCCGATCCCCCCTTCATGCCCTGTTGTGGCGGGCAATCTGTCGGACTGGCTGGCGAGCGAAACCGACATCATCGCCAAGCCCAGTTTCCGGTCGAAGGGACAAGGGGTGGAGCGCTATCAGCGCGAAGGCCAGGGCTGGCGCGGTCCGTCAGGGGCGGTCGGCGACACAGAGTTGCGTGCGCGTCTCCTAGACCTGTGGCGCAAGGGTGGCGTGATTCAGCGTCGGCTGCCGACGCATGAAAGCCTCGCCCCGCTATCGCCTGGCGCGCTTCCCACATTGCGGGTCGTCACGTGCCTGGACGAAGGCGGCTTGCCGGAAGCGTGCGACCTGGCTTTGCGCCTGTCGGCTGGCGGACCGCGCCCTGTGGACAATTTCAATGCCGGCAATCTCGTTCTGGGGATTGATGAACAAGGCTATTGCGGGGTGGCATGGCGCAGCGCCGGAGGTCGACCCGTCGCCCTGGCGCGACATCCCGCCACGGGGGCGAAGATCATGGGGGCCGCCGTCCCCGACCTGGGAGAAGCGATTGCGCTGGCGGTGCGCGCCCATCGCGCCTTTGCCGACTTTACCGTCATCGGATGGGATGTGGGCCTGACATGCGCGGGCCCTGTGCTGGTAGAGGGAAATTGGAATCCCGGAACGGACATCCTGCAACTCGTCAGCGGGCGGGGACTATCGGACACGCGGCTGGGCGACCTGTACCGCCATCATCTGGCGCATGTGCCGGTCGAACGCTGGCAGGGCGCGCAGGTGGTGGAATGGGACCGGCGCGGCCGTTGATCTGTATCTATGTGCATGCGCTGGTCGCGACGGGAGTCGTGCGTAATGCGCGCCTGATTGCCGCCGATCTGGCGCTGGCTGGTCATAACGTGCAACTGGTCACGGCTTTGCCGGGCGGGGAGGGCGCTGCCGGAGTCCCGCATCATGCCCTGTTGCCAGGCGTCGGCCATTCTCGTCTGCGGGAAAAGGCCGACGCGGTGATCGCGCTTCACCGGCATTTGCGCGCGCATCGACCGCGGCTTTTGATTTCGGCGGGCAATCATGGCCATGGGACGGTCTGGGCCGCGAGCCGCGGGATGCGCGGCGTCAAACGGCTCTATCGCATCAGCAACGACATCATGCGCGCCATCCCGACCGCGCCGTCGGGGCGGTGGAAGCGGACCGGTCGGGTAGGCATGGCACGCCTGATCGCCGCCGATGCCGCGCATCTGGTTCTCGTGTCGCCGACCTTGTCCGATACCCCGGCCTTCGACCTCGCCCACCGCTCAGGACGGGTCACTGTCATTGCCAATGGCATCGACCGGGGGTCGGCGCAGGCCCGCATCGGCGATGCCGCGCCGCATCCCTGGCTGGGCGGCGACAGGCCCGTCCTTCTCGCCATAGGGAGACTGGCGCCACAAAAGAATTTCCACACCTTGCTGCGCGCCTTCGCGCTGCTGCGCGGGCACATGCCCGCGCGGCTCATCATTCTGGGCGAAAGCCGCGACGACGCCCGCGCACGATTGATGGCGCAGGGCCAGGACCTGGGTATCGCCGATGACCTGGCCTTGCCCGGCACGGTGGCGAACGTCTTCCCCTGGTTGGCGCGCTGCGACGCATTCGTGCTTCCGTCCTGGTGGGAAGGATCGGCGAATGTGCTGCTGGAGGCGATGGCGGTGGGCGCGCCCTGCGTCGCATCGATCAGCGCGGGCAATGCTGCGCATTTGCTCGATGACGGGCGCTATGGTCGGCTTGTCGATCCAGGGGATGCCCCGGCAATGGCGATCGCCATGGCACAGCAACTCGATCGGGAAACAAGATTATATCCCGGCGACCGCATTGACGCCTTCGGCATGGACGCGGTCACGCGATCCTGGCGGGATGTGGTGGCCCGGTTGCTGGGGACTTAAAGCCGGCGTCTGCTGGTCAGCCCAGCAAGCGCCAGCCGGCAATGACGAGGACGCAAGCAAGCAAGGGCTGCAACATCTTTTCCGGCACCTTGGACGCCAGCATCGATCCGATGATGATGCCGGGGATCGAGCCTGCCAGCAGGTTGAGCAGCAGCAACAGGTTGAAATTGCCGATGAACAAATGCCCCAGGCCCGCCACCAGCGTCAATGGCACGGCATGGACGATGTCGGTCGCGATCAGCTTCTGCAATCGCATTCGCAGCGGATAGAGCGCCAGCAACAGCGTCGCGCCCAGCGCCCCAGCGCCCACGGACGTCAGCGTGACCATCGCGCCCAGCAGGGCGCCGGCCGCCACGGTGAGGCCGGCCTGATAGCGCAGGAAATTGTGCGCGGTATCCTTGCGCGCATGGACCGCCATGTGGTGGAACCGGCCCCGGAACAGGGTAGCGACGGCCGTGAGGATCAGCACCACCCCCAGCGCGTTCATGATGAGCCCGCCCTTAATCTGCTGCGCGTCGATCTGCGACAGAAAGATCAGGACGATGACGGCGGCGGGCAGGCTGCCCAGGCACAGGCGCTTGATGACTTCATAATCGGGCCGGCCTTCGGCGCCGCCATGATGATGGTGGACGAACCCGCCCACGGATTTGGTGATTGCCGCGAACCACAGGTCCGTGCCCACCGCCGTCGTTGGCGACACGCCGAACAGCAGGATCAGGATCGGCGCCATCAGCGATCCGCCGCCAACGCCCGTCATGCCCACCATGACACCGACGAACAGCCCCGCGATCGCGTGCAACCAATCCATTCAAATCCCCCGCTTGCAGGCCCGCGAGGCGGACCGCTTTGGCCCGACATATCGGTACAGTGCAGGCGCGAACAGCCTTTTTTAGCGGTTCATCGCGATCGGGGCGGTATTGGTCCCGGGGCCAGACCGCCCCCATCGCCAAAGCGAGCGGAAAAAGACAGCGTTCGCCCGCCATGGATTGCATCGACACCTGCCGCTTCATAGACAGGGCCGCATCGATGCGGATTTATTTACGCCTTTCATGCTAGCGCAGCGACATGTCGTGCGTCGTCATCAGGGATTTTTGACCATTTCTTCCTCTTCTTCTTCGACCACCATCTATCCGGTCATTTTGTCGGGCGGCGCGGGCACGCGGCTGTGGCCGGCGTCGCATGCCGCCTGCCCAAAGCAGTTCATGCCGCTCGTCGGGGATCGTTCGATGTTGCAGGAAACCATTGAGCGAACCTATGATCTGCCGGGCTTTGAAAAGCCGCTGATCGTGTCGAGCGGGGCGCAAGGGCCGCTGGTGCAGCAACAGCTTGCCGACGGGGGGTACAGCACGGCGGCGATCCTGCTGGAGCCCGAAGGTCGCAATACCGCGCCCGCCATCGCGATTGCAGCAGCCTGGATCGCTGCGCGCGATCCCGCGGCGCTGATGCTCGTGATGCCGTCGGACCATGTGATCGCCAATGTTACAGCGTTTCGGGGCGCCGTCGCGTCGGCGCTGGGGGCGGCGCGCGATGGCAGGCTGGTGACGTTCGGCATCCAGCCGCATTATCCCGAAACGGGCTATGGCTATATCCGCAAGGGCGATGTGATCGACGCCGCCAATGATATTCACGCGGTCGCCGAATTTGTGGAAAAGCCCCCATTGGCGCGGGCCGAGGCCTATCTGGCCGATGGACGCCATTACTGGAACGGCGGCATCTTCCTGTTCCGCGCCGGCGTACTGCTGGACGAACTGGACCAGCATGTGCCCGCCGTGCGCGCGGCTGCGGTCGACGCGATGGCGCAGGCGACAATGCAGGACGGATTTGTCCTGCCGGGCGAGGCGGAATTTAGCGCCAGCCCCAATGTCTCGATCGACGTGGCCGTGATGGAACGGACCGATCATGCGGCGGTCGTGCCCGTCGACATGGGGTGGTCCGATGTCGGCTCCTGGAACGCCTTATGGGCGGTACGTGATCGCGACCCGAAAGGTAATGCGGTGAAGGGCGAGGCCGTTACCGTCGATGGCGCCGGCAACCTCATCTATGTCGATGGCGGCCCGCCAGTTGCTACCCTTGGCATGCGCGATTGCGTCGTCGTATCGACGGCGCAGGGCGTGCTGGTGATGCCGCGCGACCGATCGCAGGACGTCAGGGGCGTTGTCGAACAGATGAAGGCGGCCGGACTGACGCCCTGACGGCAAAGGGTGACGGGCCGGGGCGAACAACCTTGCTCGCCCCGGCCAGATCCGATCAGCGGTTAATGGCGTTGTCGATGGCGACCAGCGGCAGGACCGTCGACGCAAACAGGCTGAAGACGCGCTGGGCTTCTGCAACCGGATTGGTTGAGATATACAACACATCCTTGTCCTGAATCAGGAATTTCTGCATCACGAAATAGGTGCCGGGGTCGCGCATATCCACGCGGTAGATGACCGGAATACGCCCGTCAGGACCGGGCATCACATCCGCCCCGCGATCAGGCACCAGCGCGGGGTCTTCCCAACGGAACAGGAACACGCCCTTCGCGTCCGCACGACCATCCTGCAAGCCACCGATGCGACCCATCGCCTGCGCCAGCGTGATGCCGGTCGCCTCGAAATTCAGTTCCTGGCTCTTGCTCGCCGAACCGAGTGCTGTGAAGCTGTAAGGCTGATACAGCGCCGTCACGATGTCGCCCGATCTCAGCACGACATTCTGGCTAGGGTCGCCGATCACCGCCGACATCGGCATCATATAGACCTGCCCGTCGCGGCTGACCTGAATGGCGGTTTTTTCCGACGCAGCCTTGGTGCCGCCGCTCGCAGCAATCGCGTCCAGGATGCGCTCGCCCTTGGGGGTGAGCGGCATGCGCGTGCTTTGGTTGACGTCGCCGACGACGGACACATTGGCGCTTTGATTGCGCAACAAGCGGACGGCGACCTGCGGCAGATGCGCCTTGCCGCGCAGACGCTGCGTGATGTCCCGCTCGATGGCGTCCAGCGTGCGGCCCGCAACCGGCACCATGCCCGCGAAGGGAACCGAAATCTCGCCGGACTGCCCGACGACGAATTCGGGAAGCGCGGTGGCCCGGCTTGTATCGACCGAACTCATTTGCGGGTTGGAGCTGAACAGCACGGCGGGCGGCGCCTCCCAGATGCTGACAGTCAGCACGTCGCCTGGCCCGACGGTTTCCCCGACCGCCTGCGACGAACCCAGGCCGGTCGCAAAGTCGCGCATTGCGGGCCTTGGCCGCGCGGCGATCATCTGTTCGTTCAGGTGAATGACCTGGATGCCCTGGACGGACGCCTTGCCTGCCTCACCGGCTTTCGCAACGCGCTGCGTGCTGGGCCCGACGGACGTGCAGGCGGCGGTCGCCAGCAATGCGGCCATCAGGCTGAGGCGGGGAAGGCGTGCGCCAATCCGGCGATACGACAAGCGGGTCATCAAGTCTCCTAGCGCCCGAACGGGCCACAAAAATTCAAACATCAGCCAGTGTCGGGTTGCAAGACATTACCGACCGGCTGCGATCCTGTCACCTCATGCCGTCAGCATCCACTGCAGCGTTTCATCCAGTGGCACGCGCGCCAGCGGGCCGATTACGGCTTCGATCCTGGCCGCGTCACCGCACAGGCTCTTGACCTCGTCGGCGCGAACGAAGGCTGCGTTGACCCGCACCGCGAAATCATGACCCGATAATCGGCGGATACTGTCCAGAAGCTGACCAAGGCTGGTCGCCTCGCCCGAACAGACATTGAATGTCCCGCCGATCGCAGCCGGCTCCTCGATCAGCCGGGCATAAGCATCGACCACCATGCGCACATCGGAAAAATCGCGCGCCACGTCCAGATTGCCCAGTTCGATATCGGGTGCGTGGTGCCGGACATGATCGACGATCTTGGGAATAAGGAAGCTGGGCGATTGTCCAACGCCGGTATAGTTGAACGGGCGGGTGACGATGATCGGCAGTCGCCGCTCAAACAGGCGGCAGATCATCTCGCCGGCTGCTTTCGTCACGCCATAATCATTGGCGGGGGCAGGGGGCACGTCTTCGCTCAAGCGGCCCGGCCTGCCATTGCCGTAGATATTCGCGCTGCTCGCCACAAGAATGGATCGGGGCTGGCGGTCGAGGCAGTTGGCGGCTCCCAGCAGGTTGCGCAGGCCGACGATGTTGCTCTGATACATGTCGGCCAGATCGTCATGCGCGACGAAGGCGATCGCGGCCAGATGGATGATGTGATCGGGCTGCACCCGACGCATGATGGCGTGCAGGCCTGTCGCGTCGGTCAGGTCGCAGACATGGCTCTCAGCGACGCCCGCTTCCGCCAGAGCAGTCGGCTCGCGCAACAGCGCCACCACGCGATGGCCGCCATTGGCCAGCCGCCGCGCCAGATAGCGGCCAGTAAAGCCCGCCGCGCCTGTGATGAGGGTGGTGGTCATGACCGCCTCCGTTCAGAAACTGACGCCGGCCTCGTTACGGCGCAGGTCGGCCTGCACCATCATCTCGCACAGCGTTTCAAGCGAGGTTTGCGGCGCCCATCCCAGCTTTTCCCTCGCATAGCTTGCATCGCCGATCAGCAGATCGACCTCTGCCGGGCGATAGAAGCGCGGGTCGATGCGCATCACGGTTTCGCCGCTGGCCGCATCGACGCCGATTTCCGCTTCGCCCTCGCCGGAAAAGACGATGTCCCGTCCCACCGCCTTGAATGCGAGTTGCACGAAATCACGCACCGTTTCGGTTCGGCCCGTCGCCAGCACATAGGTATCCGGCTCGTCCGCCTGCATCATGCGCCACATGCCCTCGACATATTCGCGGGCAAAACCCCAGTCGCGCTTGGCGTCAATATTGCCCAACATCAGGCAATCGAGCTGCCCCAGCGCGATCTTGGCGACAGAGTCGGTGATCTTGCGGGTGACGAATTCGCGTCCGCGCAACGGGCTTTCATGATTGAACAATATGCCGCTGCACCCAAAAATGCCGTAGCTTTCGCGATAGTTGACCGTGCTCCAATGCGCATAGAGTTTCGACACGCCATAGGGGCTGCGGGGCCAGAATGGGGTCGCTTCATTCTGCGGCATGCTTTGCACCTTGCCGAACATCTCGGACGTGCTGGCTTGATAAAATCGGATCGTCGGATCGACGATGCGGATGGCTTCCAGCAGATTGAGCGGACCGATGCCGGTGATCTGCGCGGTGGTCAGCGGTTGGTCGAACGATACGCCCACAAAGCTTTGCGCCGCCAGGTTATAGACTTCGCGTGCTTGCGATTGCTGGAGCAGACGGATGGAGGAGGACAAGTCGGTCAAATCATATTCGACCAGCCGCAATTCCGGATGGTCGGCAATGCCCAGTTCCTCGATCCGCCACAGGTTGACCGAACTGGTCCTGCGAAACGTGCCGTAAACCCGGTAGCCCTTGTCCAGCAGCAGTTGCGCCAGATAGGCCCCGTCCTGGCCGGTAATGCCGGTGATGATCGCGCTTTTCATATGCCCGTCAGCCGGTTCAGCTGCCCATGCCGCCGACGCGGGTGAGGGTGAAGCCGGCGTCCTGGGCTTCGGCGAGGGGGTAGATGTTGCGCAGGTCGATGAGCGCCTTGCCAGCCATGGCGGCGGCGATGCGTTTCAGGTCCAGCGCGCGGAAAATGTCCCATTCGGTGACCAGTACCAGCGCGTCGGCGCCGTCGGCGGCCTCATAGGCGTCGCTCGCCATCGTGACGGATGGCATCATCGGCGCGGCGACCTCCATGCCTTCGGGATCGTAGGCGACGATGGTCGCGCCGG
>NZ_DJDV01000059.1:0-14011 GCF_002431195.1 Sphingobium sp. UBA5915
TCTTGCCGGTGCCCGGCTTCACCCACACGCGGGCGACGGCATCCTTGCGGCGGCCGGTCGCATAGGCGCGGCCCTGGGCGTCGATTTCCTGCTGGCGCAGCGGAGCCGAGGGCGCGGCCGGCGCAGCGGCAGGCGCTTCGCCTTCAGCGGCGGCCGGCGCGGCCGTGGCAGGCGCGTTGGCGGCCAGCGACGCGAGGTCGGACAGGGACTGACGGTTATCGGACATTATGCACCCACCTTGTTCTTGCGGTTGCGCGATGCGAAATCGAGCACTTCGGGGTTCTGGGCTTCGTGGTTGTGCTCGGCGCCGGCGAAGATGCGCAGGTTGCGCATCTGCTGGCGGCCCAGCGGGCCACGGGGGATCATGCGCTCGACGGCCTTTTCCAGGACGCGCTCGGGGAAACGGCCTTCCAGGATCTTGGCGGGCGTGGTTTCCTTGATGCCGCCGGCATAGCCGGTGTGCTTGTAATAGACCTTGTCGGTCATCTTGCGGCCAGTGAATTTCACCTTGCCCGCGTTGATGATGATGACATTGTCACCGCAATCGACATGCGGGGTAAAGGACGGCTTGTGCTTGCCGCGCAGGATATTCGCCACGGTCGAAGCGAGGCGGCCGACGACGAGACCTTCCGCGTCGATCAGGATCCACTTCTTTTCGACCGTTGCCGGGGTCGCCGGCTTGGTGGTCTTCATCAGCGCCTTCATGGTGCCAATCTCCAAACAAGAAAAATGAAACCGGACATCGAAGCCGACATCCGGAAGTGGGGCGCTAATGACGAGTCTGCGCGCCCAAGTCAAGCAAATGCGCGGCTTTGCTGACGGGTAAAATAATACCCGCTGCTAAATAGCGCTCAGGCCCGCGTCGGCCAGGCCGCGCCACAGATGCAGCGCCTGGACGCTTTCCTTCACATCATGGACCCGCACCATCTGCGCGCCCAGTTGCGCGGCGCGGAACGCCAGCGCGACCGATCCGCCAAGGCGATCGGCGGCGGGCGCCTCGTTGGACAGCGCGCCGATCAGCCGCTTGCGGCTGCCCGCGAACAGCAGCGGCACGCCCAGCCCCTGGAATGTCGCAAGGCCGTTCACCAGCGCCAGATTGTCCGACAGGGTCTTGCCGAAGCCTAGCCCCGGATCGACCATGATGCGCTCGCGCGCGATCCCAGCATCGAGGCACGCCTTGATGCGCGCCTCCAGATGATAGAACACATCGGCGACCACATCGCCATAGCCGGCGGGATTATGATGCGGGTCATCGCCGGCCGATGGCGCATGCATCAATATGACCGGGCAACCCGCGCGTGCGACCACCTCCAGGCTGCGCGGATCATGCGCCAGCGCGCTCACATCGTTGACGATGCCGGCCCCGGCGGCGAGCGCGGCTTCCATCACCGCCGCCTTGCGCGTGTCGATCGACACCGGAACGCCCGACGCGGCCAGCCTTTCGATGACCGGCACGACCCGCTTGATTTCGTCGCCTTCCCAGATCATTGCGGCCTTTGGCCGGGTGGATTCCCCGCCCACGTCGATCAGCGCCGCCCCCGCCGCCGCCATGCCAAAGCCAGCGTCGGCCGCCGCCTGCGGATCGTCCATATGCGCGCCGCCATCGGAAAAACTGTCCGGCGTGATGTTGAGGATCGCCATCACCTGCGGCGCATCGAACCGGATCGTGCGATCGCCCAGGGCAAGCGGCGGACGCGGCGCGGAGATGTTCGCGGCGAGGCACCGCGCCCGCGCCGCCTGGGGTTCAGGCAGAGACGCCACCGCTATATCGAAATCCGCGACGGGGATGGTCTTCCGCGCGATCCGCTGCGCGCCGCTGAACGCGCTCAGCTCATAGCCCTGAAACCAGATCAGCCCATTGCCCATGCGGGCGGCCGCACCATCGGCCAGTCCGATCGGCGTCGGCACGAACCATATGGGCTTGAGGATGAGGCGCGCGTCGGCGGGGATGGGATGCATGGCAACCATATGGTCTCCGCGCCGATTACGGCTCGTTGGCGAGCAAATAGGTCTGGCGCAGGGCATCGATCGGCTTCAAGCCGCCCTCCGCCTCATAATGCCAGAAGGTCCAGCCATTGCAGCTCGGCGCGCCTTGCAGCGTCGCCCCCATCTTATGGATGGAGCCGCTGTCGGTCCCGACCGCCAGCGAACCGTCGGCCCGCACCTGCGCCTGCCAGCGGCGCTTGGCGTCGGTGAGGATCGCGCCGGGCTTCAGATAGCCGGTTTCCACCAGCGTGCCGAACGCGACCTTGGGCTGGCTGCGAGCGCTCTGCATGATGGTGAGCGCCGATTCATCGAGCGGCAGCGCATCGGCGATGCGCTCCAGTGCTACTTCGATATAATCCTCTTCGCGCTCAATGCCGATCCAGCGCCGGCCAAGGCGTTTGGCGACCGCGCCGGTGGTGCCGGTGCCAAAAAAGGGATCGAGCACCACGTCGCCCGGCTTGGTGCAGGACAGCAGCACGCGGTAGAGCAGCGATTCGGGCTTTTGCGTCGGATGCGCCTTCGTCCCGTTGCGCTTCAAACGCTCCTGCCCGCCGCAGATCGGCAGCACCCAGTCAGACCGCATCTGCAATTCGTCGTTCAGCGTCTTCATAGCCTTGTAGTTGAACGTATATTTCGCATCCTCGCCCTGGCTCGCCCAGATCAGCGTTTCATGCGCGTTCGTAAAGCGGGTGCCCTTGAAATTGGGCATGGGGTTGGCCTTGCGCCAGATGATGTCGTTGAGGATCCAGAAGCCTTCATCCTGAAGCGCGGAACCCACGCGAAAGATATTGTGATAGCTGCCGATCACCCAGATGGTGCCATTGGGCTTGAGGATGCGACGCGCCTCGCGCAGCCACGCCTTGGTGAAGCGGTCATAGGACCCCAGCGTGTCGAACTTGTCCCAGTCATTATCGACCGCATCGACCCTGCTGCCTTCCGGCCGGAACAGGTCGCCGCCCAGTTGAAGATTATAAGGCGGGTCGGCAAAGATCATGTCGATGCACTTGTCGGGCAGCGCCGCCATCTGCGCGATGCAGTCGCCACGCAGCAAGGTGTCAACCGGGACCGACGCCGCCTCGATCGCAACCGGCGCAACCGCCTTTTTTCGTCGCGGCGCCGCGACCCGTTCCATGACACCCATGCTGCTTGCCCCCATATGTTCCTTGAGGACCATGCGATGAGTCCTGCGGAGTCCGGCGTCAAGATCAGCAGCTTAAGCCACGGACTTGGCATATTGGTTAATGATGGGGAGAACGAAGCGGGGACCCACAAGATATTGAGTCGTTCGCGGCCCGCCAGACTCCATATCGGGCGGTGTGACTCAAAAGACTCACCCACAGAATGGACGCGACTTTTTTTGGTTAACGCCGCCAAAGGGCGCCTGATCGCGACCGACCTTGCATCATTCATAACCCTATGGTTATGGCATTTCCATGACGAAGATATTGCAGGATGATCGCAGCGCTACCATCGACGCGCAGTTCAAGGCCCTGTCCGATGGCACCCGCCGCGCGTTGCTGGAACATCTGGTGCGCGAGGGCGAACAGAGCGTCCACGCGCTGACCGCCATATCGGGCGTATCGCAACCCATGGTGTCGCGCCACATGGCCAAGCTCAAGCGCGCCGAACTCGTGACCGTCCGCCGGGCAGGTCGGGAAACCTTCTATGCCGCGCGTGCCAAGGGCCTTGCCCCTGTGGTGCAGTGGATGGCGGTCTATGGCGCTTTATGGTCGCAGCGCTTTAGCGCGCTGGAGGGGATAGAGGCATGATCCTTTTCCAATGATCGGCAGAAGGGGCATCCAATAAGATGCCCCTCCCCCGTCTTGGTCAGATCATCGCCATGCCGCCATTCACATGCAGCGTCTGCCCCGTGACATAGCCCGCTTCCCTGCTGGCGAGGTAGACGACGGCCGCGCCGATGTCATCCCCACCGCCCAGGTCGCCCGCCGGAATCTTGGCCAGGATCGCGCTCTTTTGCGTGTCATTAAGCGCATCGGTCATGGCCGACCGGATGAAGCCGGGCGCGACGCAATTGACGGTCACGCCACGGCTCGCCAGTTCCTGGCCCAGAGATTTGGACATGCCGATAATGCCTGCCTTGGACGCGCAATAATTGGCCTGACCCGGATTGCCGGTGACGCCCACGACCGATGTGATGGAGATGATGCGGCCAAAGCGCGCCTTCATCATCGGCTTGGCGGCGGCCCGGCACAGGCGGAAGGCAGCCTCCAGATTGACCTGGATCACCTGGCTCCATTCCTCATCCTTCATCCGCAGGATCAGATTGTCGCGGGTGATGCCGGCATTGTTGACCAGAATGTCGATCTTGCCGCCCAGCGCCTCGACCGCCTGGGGCACGAGCGCGTCGACGGATGCGGGGTCGGAGAGGTTGCACACGACCGTCTTGTGGTCGCCGCCCAATTCCGCGGCGAAGGCTTTGAGCTTGTCCTCATTGCTGCCGGACAGCGCCAGCGTCGCGCCCTGCGCCGCCAGCGCCTTCGCGATCGACGAACCGATCCCGCCCGATGCGCCCGTCACCAGCGCGGTCATGCCTGTCAGGTCGAACATATCCATCTACTCCATTATATTTTGTTCGTGCAAAAGCGCAGAGAACGTCTTCGCGCCTGCACGCGAACAAAGATCAGAACGCCGCCAGCGCGCCTTCGATGTCGTCCATCGTCACGATGCTGCGCACGGTCGCGTCGGGCGCGATGCGCTTGACCATCGGGCCGAGCACCTTGCCGCCGACCTCCACGAAGTCCGTGACGCCCGCGTCCCACATCGCCGTCACGGATTCACGCCAACGCACGCGGCCCGTCACCTGCTCGACCAGGCGGGCCTTGATCTCTTCGCCGTCGGCAACCGGCGCGGCCAGCACATTGGCGTAGACCGGCAGCAGCGGCGCGTTGATCGCTGCCTTGCCCAGCGCCGTCTCCATCGCCTCGGCGGCCGGCTGCATCAACGGGCAGTGGAAGGGCGCGGACACAGGCAGCAGCACGCCGCGCTTGATGCCATGGTCCTTCACCATCGCCACCGCGCGCTCGATCGCGCCGCGATGGCCGGAAATCACCACCTGCGTGGGATCATTGTCGTTCGCGACGGTGCATACCTCGCCTTGCGCGGCCGCGTCCGCCAGCGCCTGCGCCTTGTCGATATCCGCGCCCAGCAGCGCGGCCATCGCGCCCTCTCCCACCGGCACGGCGGCCTGCATCGCCTGGCCCCGCAATTTCAGCAAGCGCGCCGTGGTGCCGATATCGAACGCCTCGGCCGCGCACAGCGCGCTATATTCGCCCAGGCTGTGCCCGGCGACATAATCGCCCTTGTCGGCCAGCGAAAAGCCGCCTTCCTTCTGCATGACACGCAGCGTGGCGATGGCGTTGGCCATGATCGCGGGCTGCGCATTTTCCGTGAGGGTCAAATCGCTGTCCGGCCCCTCCACCATGATGCGAAACAGATGCTGCGACAGGGCCTCGTCCACCTCCTGAAACAGCTCCCTCGCCGCGCCGCTGGCATCCGCCAACGCCTTGCCCATGCCGACCGACTGGCTGCCCTGTCCCGGAAATAGAAATGCCCGCATCATTCACCTCGAAGCCCGAAGCGCTCGCAAAAGCGCCGTTTCTCACTGCCGTTACACTTTGAGACATAAATGTCGTTGAGCCATACACACCCCTGCGGCAGTCAGGGCGCATGTGGTCGCCGGTCCCTCGCGGGATCGGCATGAAGCGGCCCCTTTAACGACGACGGAGTGCAAGGAAAAGGTGCGATATCGCCTAGCATGGATCAGCGGGACGGCGCTGACGCTGTCCGCCTGCGCCGCCGGCCCGGATTATCGCGCGCCGCAGACGGGCGCGCTGGGCGTGCCGGCCGCCTATAGCGCGGGCGATGGCGCGGCGCTCAGCGAAGCGGAGCTTGGCCAATGGTGGACGCGCCTCAACGACCCGACGTTGAGCGCGCTCATCGACCAGGCGGTGGCCAATAATCTGGACGTCGTGCAAGCGCAGGCGCGGCTGCGGCAAGCGCGCGAAAGCCTGATCCAGTCCAATGCCAGTTTGCTGCCGCAATTGAGCGGTTCCGCGACGGGCGGGCGCAATTACAGCAGCCAGGATGCCGGCGGCCGTCTGGACGCCAATGGCAATCCGATTGGTGGCGGCGGCGGAAACTGGTCGAGCAGCTATTCGGCCCGCATCAACGCCAGCTGGCAACTCGACCTGTTCGGCGAATTGCGGCGCGGGCGCGAAGCGGCGCGCGCTGATCTGGAAGCGTCGGGCTTTGACCTCGCCACCGTGCGCATGACGGTCATATCCGAACTGGTGAACAATTATGTTCAGGCGCGGTTGGCGCAGGCGCGGCTCAAGGTAGCGCGCGAAACCCAGGCGGTGCAGCGCGACAATTATCAGATCGCCAGCTGGCGGTTGCAGGCGGGCCTCGTCTCCTCACTCGACGAGCAGCAGGCCCGCGCGCAGCTGGCGCAGACCAACGCCACCATCCCGCAGTTGGAGGCGAGCCTCAAAGGCAGCCTCAACCGCATCGCGGTGCTAACAGGACAAGCGCCGGGCGACGCGACGCGGACGCTGGAAACGCCCGCCCCCATCCCGCAGCCGTCAACCGATATTGCGACCGGGATTCCGGCCGATACGCTGCGCCAGCGCCCGGACGTGCGTAGCGCCGAACGCGCGCTTGCCGCTGCAACCGCCCGGATCGGCGTAGCACAGGCGCAGCTTTATCCCTCGCTCGGCATCAGTGGCAATATCGGCACTACGTCGAACGCGTTCAGCCAGCTGTTCGAGCTCATCACCGGCGGCGTGTTCGCCAATGTCGCGCAGACCATTTTCGATGGCGGGCGGCTGGCATCGCAGGTGCGTGCGCAAAAGGCCGCGACCGACGCCGCCTTCGCCGCCTATAAGCAAAATGTGCTGAGCGCGCTGGAGGATGTCGAAAACGCGATGGCCTCTCTCACCAGCGCTCGCGCACGCAAGACGGAATTCGCAATCGCCTATGATGCGTCGAACAACGCCGCGATCCTGGCGCGCAGCCAGTATCAGGCTGGTCTGATCGACTTCCAGACATTGTCGAACAGCGAAAATACGCTTTTGAACGCCCGCAACAGCCTGGCTTCCGCGCAAGCCGACGAAGCCCTTGCCATCGCCCAGCTCTATAATGCGCTGGGCGGCGGCTGGCAGAGCATGGACGACCGCCCCGATGAGCAATGACATGACCACCGATCAGGACCTCAATGACTTCCTTGGCGCCAAGCCGGAAAAACCGTGGCGCAAATGGGTGATCCGCGGCGGCATCGGCATCGCGTTGCTGATCGCCATCCTGCTGATCGCCCGCTGTTTTGGTGGCGACGATAAGCCCAATTATGCGACCCGCGCCGTGCGGCAGGGAGACCTGACGGTCACGGTGTCAGCGACCGGCAATTTGAAACCCATCAATCAGGTGGATGTCGGCTCCGAACAATCGGGCAAGATCACGCAAGTCTATGTCGACGTGAATGACCGGGTGACGCGCGGGCAGAAGCTGGCCGAACTCGACACGCGACGGCTGGTCGACACGGTGAACCAGAACCGCGCCCAGGTCGCCTCCTCGCAGGCCAGCGTCGCGCAGGCGCAGGCGCAGGTCGCGCTGGCCAAGGCGACGCTCGACCGGCAGGAAAATGTGTTCAAGCTGTCGGGCGGCCGGGTTCCCGCGAAAACGGAGCTCGACGCCGCGCGCGCCGATTATCAGAGCGCGATCGCCAATCTGCGATCGGCCCGGGCGCAGGTCACAGCGTCGCAGGCCCAGTTGTCGAGCGCCCAGACCAATTTGTCGATCGCGCAGATCGTGTCGCCCGTTACCGGCGTCGTGCTGTCGCGCGATATCGAGCCGGGGCAGACGGTCGCCGCGTCCCTGAATGCGCCGGTGCTCTTCACCATCGCCGAGGACCTGACGCAGATGGAGGTCGAGGTCGCGGTGGACGAGGCCGATGTCGGCCAGGTGAAGGAAGGCCAGTCCGCGACCTTCGCCGTCGACGCCTTCCCCGGCCGCAGCTTCCCGGCCAAGGTTACGCGGGTGAATGTCGGGTCGAACGCATCGAGCAGCGCCAGTTCCTCCTCCACTTCCAGCAGTTCCAGCACCACCACCGGCACCGTGGTCGCCTACACGGCCGTGCTGTCCGTGAACAATCAGGACGAAATTCTGCGCCCCGGCATGACGGCAACGGCGGACATCGTGACGCAGGAATTGCATGACGTGCTGCTGGTTCCCAACAGCGCCTTGCGCTTCAAGCCCAGCAGCGGCGCATCGGATGGCGGCGGCATCACCAGCGTGCTGCCCGGCCCGCGCCGTTTCCGCCGCGGCGGCAATCGCCAGGTCAATTTCGGCGCGGGCAGCAGCCAGACCGTTTATGTGCTGGGTGAAGACGGCAATCCCAAGCCGGTTCAGGTGGTCGTCGGCGCCAGTGACGGATCGCGCACCGTCATCACCGGGGGCGACCTCAAATCCGGCATGAAGGTCATCACAGGGCAACTCGCGGCGGGCCAGGAAGCGCCGGCCGAGGACCAGAAGGCCGACGCGGGTAACACCCAGGACAAGGCGACAGGCCAAAGGCCGCGTAATCCATCGACCGATGGCAGCCCGGCGAGCATGGGCAAGCTGGGCAATTCAGGCGACGCCGCGCCCGAAACCGCGCCGGTCGCGCCCGCGCAGGGCCAGAGCGAACCAACGGAGACGCGCGGCACCGGACGGCAGAGCGGAACCTGACCGCTGATGACCGACAAACCCATCATCTCGCTGCGCGGCGTCACCAAGATTTATGGCGAAGGGGCGACCGCCTTTCAGGCGCTCAAGGGCATCGACCTCGACATCGCGCAGGGCGATTTCGTCGCGGTCATGGGGCCTTCGGGCTCCGGCAAGTCCACCACGATGAACATATTGGGGTGCCTCGACGTGCCATCGGGGGGCGCATTCCTGTTCAAGGGGCGCCATGTCGAAACACTCGACCGCGACCAGCGTGCGCTCCTGCGCCGCCGCTATCTCGGCTTCGTGTTTCAGGGCTTCAACCTGCTGTCGCGCACGACCGCGCTCGAAAATGTGGAACTGCCCCTCCTCTATCGCGGCGAGGACAAGAAGACGCGCTACGACATGGGCATGGCGGCGCTCGACAAGGTGGGCCTCAAACCCTGGTGGGACCATACGCCCGCCGAACTGTCTGGCGGTCAGCAGCAGCGCGTTGCCATCGCCCGCGCCATCGTGACGCAGCCCGATGTGCTGCTGGCGGACGAGCCCACCGGAAACCTCGATTCCGAACGGTCGATCGAGATCATGGAATTACTGACCGACCTCAACCGCAACAGCGGCATCACCGTGCTGATGGTCACGCATGAGCCGGACATGGCGGCCTTTGCCCGCACCATCGTCCATTTCAAGGACGGGCTGGTCGAACGGGTGGACGCAGGAGCAGGCGCATAATGCTGGGCACCACCATCATCCTCGCCTTCCGCGCGATCAACCGGCACAAGCTGCGCAGCTTCCTGACCACGCTTGGCATCATCATCGGCGTGGCGGCCGTCGTGACCATGGTCACATTGGGCAATGGCGCGACGGCGGCTGTGCGTGAACAGATCAGCTCGCTGGGCGCCAATGTGCTGCAATTGCGCCCCGGCCAAGGCTTTGGTCGTGGCGGCGGCGGGCCGCGTCCGCCCGACTTCAAGGAAGCAGACCTGACCGCGATTGAGAACCAGCTGACCGGCGTGCGCGCGGTCGCCCCGCTGGTCCAGTCGAGCGGCACCGCCATCTATGAAGGCAATAACTGGTCGACCACCGTCTATGGCACCACATCGGCCTATTCCGAAGTCCAGCAATGGAAAGTCGCCGACGGACGGCTGTTCATGCCCGAAGAGGAAGAGGCCGGAAAGCCGGTCTGCGTCATCGGCAATACCGTGCGCACCAACCTGTTCCAGAATAATGACCCGCTGGGCAAGCGCATGCGCATCAAGGGCGTGTCCTGCCAGGTGATCGGCGTCCTGTCGACACGCGGCCAAGGCGGCTTTGGTGATCAGGACGATGTCGTCGTCATGCCGATCCGCTTCGTGCAGCGGCGCTTCACCGGCGACCGCGACGTCAGCCAGATCATGGTGGCGGTCGATGATGCCTATGACACATCGACCGTCCAGACCAGCCTGGAGGAATTGATGCGCGAACGGCGCAAGATCAAACCGGGCACCGAAGATAATTTCAACGTCTTCGACACCAAGCAGATCAGCGACACGCTGACTGGCACCACCACCATCCTGACCCAGATCGTCGGTGCGGTGGCGGCCATCTCCCTGCTGGTCGGGGGCATCGGCATCATGAATATCATGCTGGTGTCGGTGACGGAACGCACGCGGGAAATCGGCATCCGCCTGGCCATCGGCGCGGTCGCGCGCGAAGTGCTGATGCAGTTTCTGGTCGAAGCCATCGTGCTGTCGTGCCTCGGCGGCCTGATCGGGCTTTTGCTGGCGCTGATCGCGTCGCTCGCCATCGCGCCACTGATGCAGGTGCCGTTCCTCTTCGACGTGAAGGTGAATCTTATCGCCTTCCTCTTTTCGGCCGCGATCGGGGTTGTGTTCGGCTATTTCCCGGCACGCCGCGCCGCCGCTCTCAATCCCATCGACGCGCTGCGCCACGAATAGGCGCAGCGCCGTCAATCACCGCCGATGAACCAATATTCAGGTTTAAATTCAGCTTGTTACATTTTCAGACAAAGTTGCGCACCCGACGACACATCCGCGCGACAACCGCCTCCTAAATCTGTTTTCGACGCCGGAACGCGGCGCCCGATCACAGGCAAAGGAGCAGACTATGTTCAAGAAGATCATCATGACCCTGGCCACCACCACGCTGGTCGCCAGCCCCATCGTCACCGCTCAGGCGCAGGCGGCGCCGCACCGGCAGGAAGTGACCCGCACCGTCGTCAAGCACAGGCCGCACGGCCGCACGGTCGTGAAGCAGAAGACCACAGTCCGCAAGGCAACGCCCGCCCGCCGCTGGGCGAAGGGTCAGCGTTTCGACCGCCGCTATGCCACCCATTATCGCGTCGTGAACAACTATCGCGATTATCGGCTGAGCGCTCCGCCGCGCGGATATCAGTGGGTGCGCTCGGGCAATGACGCCGTCCTGATCGCCATCACCAGCGGCATCATCGGCGCGGTGGTGGGCAGCGTTATTCGTTAACCCCTACATTATCCTCTTCCTTTTGAAAGCCCGGAGGCCCCAGCCTCCGGGCTTTTTGCTGATCGAAGTCAAATACTGATCTTTAAGGGTTTTCCGCTTAATTGCAGGCCGGTCGGGGGGCCATTTTCACGAGATTGGGTCATGTCCTTGCATCAGATCATGTATATCAGCAGCGCGACCGGGCCGGTTTCGGCCACACAATGCGCCGCCATCGCCAAGGATGCGGAGGATCGCAATCGCGTCGATGGCGTCACCGGACTGCTCTTGTTCAACAGCAAACGCTTCCTCCAGGTCCTGGAAGGTCCCAGGGATGCCGTCGAGCGCATCTACCAGCGCATCACGCGCGATGGCCGGCACAATGCGATCGTCAAACTGCGCGACGCGCCGATCGACGCGCGCGAATTTGGCGAATGGGGCATGGCCTATGATGATCCTTTTCAGCCCGCCTCGGCCCTAAAGCACAAGGTCGCAAAGCTGCTGGACCATGCCGGGCCGTCGACCCGGGCGCATTTCATCGGATCGGCCGAAATGCACCGGGGCTAGACCAGCCCGGTCAGATAATAGACGGCGATGACGACAAAGACCGTCATCGTCTTGATCACCGTCAGCGCGAAAATATCCTTATAGGCCTGACGATGGGTCAGGCCGGTGACGGCCAGCAACGTGATGACCGCGCCATTGTGCGGCAAACTGTCCATCCCGCCCGACGCCATGGAGGCGACGCGATGCAGCACTTCGCGCGGGATGCCGGCCGCGTCGCCCGCTGCCGCGAACTGGTCGGCCATCGCCGCCAGCGCGATCGACAGGCCGCCGGACGCCGACCCGGTGATGCCGGCAAGCGACGTCACGGTGATGGCTTCATTGACCAACGGGTTGGGGATCGCACGCAGGGCTTCCTTGACCATCAGGAAGCCCGGCAGCGCGGCGATAACAGCGCCAAACCCATATTCCACCGCCGTGTTCATGCCCGCCAGCAGCGCGCCGCCGACGGCAGTCTTGGATCCGTCGGCAAAGCGTTGCGCGACGGGGCGAAAGGCGAAGAGCAGGATCGTGCCGATCCCCAGCAAAAGCGCCCCTTCGACAGCCCATAGCGCCGCCATCTGCGCGACCTGAACCGACACCGGATCGGCCATGCCGGGAAGCGCCAACGTCACCGCCTTGCCCCCTGCCCAGCGCGGAATCGCCATGGTGAGCAGCAAATTGCCGACACCCACGACCAGCAGCGGCAGCAGCGCGATCAGCGGGTGAATGGTCGCGCCCGCGTCCTGCTGGTCGGGTTCATTGACGAGATCGCCCGGCGCGCCATAGCCCTCCCCCACCGCCATCAGGCTGCGTCGCCGCCAGCCCAGATAGGCGAGGCCCGCCGTGATGATGCAGGCCGATCCGATCAGCCCCAGGATCGGCGCGGCCCAGGCCGTCGTACCGAAAAAGCTGGCGGGAATGATGTTCTGGATCTGCGGCGTGCCCGGCAACGCATCCATGGTGAAGGTCAATGCCCCCAGGCCGATCGTGGCGGGGATCAGGCGCTTGGGAATATCGGCCCGGCGAAACATTTCGGCTGCGAAAGGATAGACCGCAAATACCGCGACGAACACCGACACCCCGCCATAGGTCAGCAGGGCGGTGACGATCATGATCGCCGGAATGGCGCGCCCTGCCCCGATGAATCCGATCACCGCCGTCACGATCGCGCGGGAAAAGCCGGAAATTTCCACCAGCTTGCCGAACAGCGCGCCGAGCAGGAAGACGGGAAAATAGAGCTTCAGGAAACTCGCCGCCTTCTCCATGAACAGGCCCGAAAAGGCCGCCGGCACAGCGGCCGGGTCCGTCAGCAGCACCGCCAGCATGGCGAGCAACGGCGCCATGACGATGACGCTCATGCCGCGATAGGCCGCAATCATCAGCAGGATAAGGGACAGGGCGGCGATCGCGATTGGCATGGAATTTTCTGCTCCCCTCCCGTTCGCCCTGAATAGGGGCCGAGCGTATCGAAGACCCGTATCGCAGGGTCGCACGCCAATCTATCCCTCGATACGCCATTTCCACAAGCGCGCTCGCTATTCGGAACGAACGGCTTCTGGCAGGATCATGCTGCACAAACGCGCCTTGCCTTTCCCCGGCCTTTGCGTCATAGGCGCCGCTTCCGACAGGACCGGGGTGACTCGGCCCTGCGGGAGTGAATTCAGTTGAGACGACAGCCGGAGGGGCGTTCCACATGGGGTGGGCGTCAGCGATCGGCCAACAGATGAGGCAATGACATGGCTCTTTATGAGCACGTCTTCCTTGCGCGCCAGGATCTGGCACAGGCGCAGGTCGACGCTTTGGCGGAAACCGCCACCAAGATCGTCGAGGACATGGACGGCAAGGTTACCAAGGTTGAAACCTGGGGCCTGCGCAGCCTGGCCTACAAGATCGCCAAGAATCGCAAGGCGCATTATGTGATGCTGAACATCGACGCCCCTGCCGGCGTCGTCGCGGAACTGGAGCGCCAGACCCAGATCAACGAAGACATCATCCGCTACATGACCGTCAAGGTGGACGAGCTGGAAACCGGCCCGTCGGTGATGATGCGCAAGCAGGAACGCTCGGATCGTGGCGACCGCGGGTCGCGCGGCGACCGTGGCGGCCGTGATGGCGATCGTGGCCCGCGCCGCGAACGCGAAGACGCGAACGCTGGCGAATAAGGAGATCTAGATCATGGCACGCCCGTTTTTCCGCCGCCGCAAGAGCTGCCCCTTCGCCGCCAAGGATGCGCCGAAGATCGATTATAAGGACGTCCGTCTGCTCCAGGGCTTCGTGTCCGAGCGCGGCAAGATCGTCCCCAGCCGCA
>NZ_DJDV01000035.1:0-4560 GCF_002431195.1 Sphingobium sp. UBA5915
CCGAACGGCATCGTCGATATCGTCGACACTGGCGATACCTTGCTGGGCAATGTCGCAGGCCAGATTGACGATGGCGGCCAGGGTTCGCTGAGCGACGAAACCGACGCTGTCACGAATGAGAGTAACGCCGACACCGTCGCGGGCAAAAAGCGCATGCGCGGCATCGCGATAGGCCGCGTCCGTGGCGGGGCACGTCATCAGTGTCCGATGACGGGCGATACCCGCGAACATATCGATGCAGACTGTCCTTTGCGGCGGTGTCCCTGCCAGTTCGCACGCCATCGTCGTGTCGTAGCCGTAAGGCGCAAGCAGGCACAGGGCATCATTGGTTGGCGTTGCACCGGCTTCGACCTGCGCGCCAAGTTTCTTCATGAGCGCGACGAGCGTGTTGCGATCTTCATCCTGCTCCGCGCCGATCCAGACCGGCGGTAGCTTGACAACATCGGGCACCGGTCGGGGCGACGGCGGATCGATCTTTTGGCCGGCGCGGTATCGGTAAAATCCTTCGCCCGCCTTGCGCCCGATACGGCCACCGGCCAACATGAGGCGCGTGAGGGCGGAGGGACGGTAGCGCGGCTCCTGGTAGAACTGGTTGTAGATGGATTCCATGACGGGATGAGAGACATCGAGTCCCGTCAGGTCGAAGAGTTCGAGCGGTCCCATACGGAAGCCGCAGGTCTCGCGCAGGATCGTGTCGATTTCGCCGACAGGCGCCACGCATTCGTTCAAGATCTTGAGCGCTTCCGTGCCATAGGCACGCCCGGCATGGTTGACGATGAAACCCGGAGTATCCTTGGTGCGGACCCCGCGATGCCCCATCCGCGCGGCAAGTGCCAGCAGCGCATCGCCCACAGCAGGATCGCCGGCAAGCCCGTCGATCACCTCGACGACCTTCATGAGAGGCACGGGGTTGAAGAAGTGGAATCCGGCGACCCGTTCGGGATGATCGCTGGCGCTTGCTATGGCCGTCACCGAAAGAGAGGAGGTGTTGGTCGCCAAAATGCAATCGGCTGCAACGATGCCTTCCAGCTTGCCCAAAAGCTCCTGCTTTGCCTCGATCCTCTCGACGATGGCTTCTACGACCAGATCGCATTGCGCAAGATCGTCGAGGCGATCTGCAACCGTCAGGCGTGACAAGGCAGCCTGAGCGGCGTCAGCGCTGATCTTGCCCTTGTCGGCCAGCTTTGCGAATGTCGCGGCGAGGTTGTCCTTCGCCAGGGCAGCCGCTCCGTCGCGGGCGTCAAAAAGTATCACTGAAAGACCGGCCTGCGCTGCGATCTGCGCAATACCGCTTCCCATTACACCTGTGCCGACGACACCCATGCAGTCGATTGATCGGGCCATTATCACTTACCCTCGAAAACCGGGGACCGCTTCTCGAAAAACGCGACAGCCCCTTCCTTCTGATCCTTGCTATCGAACAGGAGCTGGAACGCCTTGCGCTCCAGCATCAACGCGCTATCGAGCGGCAAATCGGCACCGGCCAGGATGACCTCTTTGATCTGCGCCACTGCGATGGGCGGCAAGGCTGCGATCTCGGCGGCGAGTTCCTGTGCCCGTGCAATCGTCCGATCATCCGGCACCACTTCGCTGGCGAGGCCCATTGCAAGTGCCTCAGATGCGCGAACCGTGCAGCCTGTCAGGGCGATGCGCATGGCCTGGAACTTGCCTACTGCGCGAACAAGCCGTTGTGTTCCGCCAGCCCCGGGCATCAGGCCGAGCTTGATTTCGGGTTGCGCGAACTTGGCACTCTCTCCGGCAACGATGATATCGCAGTGCATCGCCAGTTCGCAGCCTCCGCCCAGGGCAAATCCGTTGACTGCCGCAATCACTGGCTTTGGGCACCGGCCTATCGCATCCCAGAGAACTTCCGTATGCCGCAGATACATTTCGACCGGGCCTGCTCCGGCGAATTCCCGGATATCTGCTCCGGCAACGAAGCAGGTTTCCCCACCTGTGAGTATGATGGCACGGACCCCCGCATCGACGGATAGGCGATTGAACATATCAGCCAGATCGCGACGGATAGCCATGCTTAGGGCGTTCCGTGCCTCAGGGCGATTGATGCGCACTGTCGCGACGCCGTTATCGTGGCGTTCGACAGAAACGAAGCTGTCTTGCGGGGCTGTCAATTTTATCCTCCCAGAACTGAAATTCCGCATGGCGAAACTCAATTTCGTTATTTTTATAATAGAAGGCCAAAACATCGATTGTAAAGCCGGTTGCCAACCAGGGCTTGAAAAATCCATCAACATTCAGAACATAAAAGCGAATTTCGGTCTTGTCTTCCTGTTCCGCTTCCTTCATAGTTTCGCTATGCGAAATATGATTTCGCGTATTGACAAACCCGAAAGGCAGATTTCTAATGTCACGCATCAAGACGAACTTGAACGCTACCGACAGGGAGAACCGCAAGGCGGAGGTCGGGAGATGGAAAAGTCTGCGCCGGCTCCCTTGAGCGTGGAGAATGAGGAGGAGGATCGTCAGTTCGTAACAGCGCTGGCCCGAGGGCTGGAAATCCTGCGCTGTTTCACGCCTAAAGACAACACGCTCGGAAATCAGGAGATCGCCCGCAAGACGAGTCTGCCGAAGCCGACCGTTTCACGCCTGACTCATACGCTAACGCGCCTTGGTTACCTGAAACAGGATACGGGTTCGGGACGATACCAGCTGGACGTCGGTGTTTTGGGGCTCGGTTATGCAATGCTTTCGAACATGACAATCCGCACGGTTGCCGCGCCATTGATGATGGACCTGGCTGACTATGCCAAGGCAGCCGTTGCCCTGGCGGCACGCGATCGACTTCAAATGGTCTATGTCGACGTGGTGCAAGGAGGCGGAAACATGACTATGCGCCGTCAGGTGGGCAGCTACCTGCCTTTGGCACAAAGTTCGGTTGGCCGCGCATGTCTTGCTGCCATGCCAGAGAGCGAGCGGGCGTTCCTCATGGAACATATCCGCAATCGCGACCCGGAAGCCTGGCCTTTGGTGCGCCGCGGGCTTGAGCGGGCGTTTCGCGATTATGAGGACTATGGCTACTGCCTGTCGATCGGAGAATGGCACAAGGACGTCAACTCGGTGGCGGTGCCGCTGGTTCACAAGCAATACGGGGTCGTTGCGTTCAATTGCGGAGGCCCGAGCTTTCAGCTGCCGCAAGAAAAGCTGGAGGACGATATCGGTCCCCGGCTGATTACTATGGTTCACAACATCGGTTCTGCCGTCCCGTAATCTTTCCGGGCGGCAGGGCCTCGACATGGCGGGGCAACCCTGCCGCTAGGAGAGTGCATGATCCGCGAGCCGGAAACCCTTCAGATGCTGGTAGATACCGTTCGCCAGTTTGTTTCGGAAACCCTTATCCCGCGGGAAAATGAAGTCGCTGAAACGGATGCGATCCCCGTCGACATCATTCAACAGATGAAGGAATTCGGTTTCTTCGGACTGACGATTCCCGAACAATACGGCGGACTTGGCCTCACTATGGAGGAGGAGGTGAACGTCGTGTTCGAACTCGGACGGACTTCGCCGGCCTTCCGCTCTCATATCGGCACGAATAACGGCATCGGCTCGATCGGCATATTGATCGACGGCACCGAAGCGCAGAAAGATAGCTATCTGCCGCGGCTCGCAAGCGGCGAGCTTCTCAGTTCGTTCTGCCTCACCGAACCCGACGCCGGTTCCGACGCCGCCTCGCTCAAGACCACGGCGATCCGCGACGGCGATGACTATGTGCTGAACGGCACCAAACGCTTCATCACCAATGCACCACTGGCCAGTGTTTTCACGGTCATGGCGCGCACCTCCACCGACATCAAGGGTGCCAGCGGTATCAGCGCATTTGTTGTCGAACGTGGCACCGCCGGACTTTCATTTGGCAAACCCGATCACAAGATGGGCCAGAAAGGCGCGCTGACTTGCGATGTCATCCTCGATAATGTCCGCGTTCCCGCAGGCCAGTTAATCGGCGGCGTCGAGGGTGTCGGGTTCAAAACCGCGATGAAGGTACTGGACAAGGGCAGACTGCACATCGCTGCCCTGAGCGTCGGAGCATCAGAACGCATGCTCGCCGATGCCCTGGCTTACGCTCTGGAACGCAAGCAGTTCGGCAAGCCAATCGCTGATTTCCAGCTCATCCAGGCGATGCTCGCCGACAGCAAGGCGGAAATCTATGCCGCGAAATGTATGGTTCTCGACGCCGCGCGCAAGCGTGATGAAGGCTTGAATGTCAGCACTGAAGCGTCTTGCGCCAAGATGTTCGCGACCGAGATGTGCGGTCGCGTCGCCGATCGCTGTGTGCAAATTCACGGCGGCGCCGGATATGTGAGCGAGTACGCGATCGAGCGCTTCTACCGCGACGTCCGGTTATTCCGAATCTACGAGGGGACGACACAGATCCAGCAGATTGTCATCGCTCGCAACATGATACGCGAAGCAATGCGCTGAATTTTTCATTCATCAAAATTCGTTTTCCGCCGGGCTAACCAAGACGCGTTAGCCCGCTTGGCGGAGGCTTGCCTTGAGGAGAATACGCGCGACAGCGCTGTCAACGGCGGAGTAAAAACC
>NZ_DJDV01000024.1:0-15615 GCF_002431195.1 Sphingobium sp. UBA5915
TGTGAACCCCCTGCCCCGACAACCAGTCGCCGGTCATGCCCGCGCCCAGCACCAGCGTCTCACTCGCCTTGTCTTCATAGGCAAAAAGGTCGAGCGCGGCGCGGATATAGTCGGACGCGACCCAGGCATGGGGCAGATCGCCAAGGAAGCGGATAGCGCGCGGTTCGCGGCCTACGACTTCCGCCCAGGCGTTCCAGCCGGCCGGGCGGCGATCGCGCATGTAGATCGCCAACAGGTCGTTAGCGCGTTGCGGCTGGCCCAGGCGCAGCATGGCGGACACGTTGCGCAGTTCATAAGGGGTGTAATCGTCCCAGTCGGTCGATGTGGCGCGGCTGGTCACGCGCCGCCACTGGCGATCGAATGTGTTGTGGAGCAGCCGCTGGTCGAGCCGGGGCTGCAGCGCCGTAATCTCCAGCGCCATGGTGGTGGATGTGGCGTCGAAATCGCCCAGGCTGGTCGCGCCGGGGATGAAATCGATCGACCAATATTTGGCCGCAGCGTCGATGGCATTCAGTATGTCGCTAGAAAACTGGTCGCGCTGCGCAGCGATGGCGGATGCTTGCGGCTTGCCCAGCACCTGCGCGGCGTAGAGTGCGCCGTCATAGCCGGCCAGACCCCAGAAATCGTCCCAGAGGCTATATTGGGCCTTCGCCGAATAGGCCTCGTGACTGATCGAGGGCGGCAACAGGCCGTAGAGCATCTGCCGGCCGGGCGTCTGGTTGGCGGCGGTGCGTTCGGACAGGCGCAGTCCGTCCATATAGCGGCGCGCGGCGTCCAGCCGGTCCCAGTGGCGCGCCAGCAGCGCGGTATCGCCGGTGTAGCGGTGCAGTTGCGCCAGCAGATGGATATATTCGCCATGCGAGTCATTTTCCGGCACCGGGTCCGCGCCCCGGAAATCGACGCAGCATGGCACCTTGCCATTGGCGAAGAGATGGCCGCCATACCAGTCGGCAAAAGCGATCGCCGGATCATTGACGCCAAGGCGCAACAGCGCGTCCGACATCATCGCGCCGTCGCGGATCCAGCTGCGATTATAGGAGCGGGTGCCGGGCTTGAGCGCGGGGCCATCGCGGCTGATGAGAATGTCGGCCAGCGCGGTGCGCAGCGTATCGACCAGTTCCTGCTTGGCGGGCGGCACCTGGATCAGGACGCTGCCCAGCCGCTGCCGCCACTGGTCCGCCGTGCGCGCCAGCGCTGCGTCGAAATCGGAGGGCGCTGAGCCGGCAAAGGCGACCGGCACGTCCAGCGTTTCGCCCGGCGGCAGGCGCATCGTCCAGCTGAGGCGCGCCTGCGCCATATGCGCCTCGTCCTGCACGTGAGTGGCCGATGGCAATGTTTCGGGCGTGGCGAGCGCGCCCTGGTCGAAGCCACCCATGCCCACTGACTGGGGTGTCACCATGGGGGTGAGCAGGCGATCGACCGGCGGGTCGCCGGCGACCGGGCCGGGCTGTCGAATATGCAGGCGCGATCCGTCCCAGCGGATCGCGGAAATCGGGCTGACGCCGCCGCGCTGGGCCAGGAATTGGGCGGGCGGGTTTACCTGAAAGGGCCGCACGGCCAGCGTAAGGGTGAAGGTGCGCGGCTGATCACTGTCGTTGCGGATGCGCCAACGGCCGAGCAGGCGGGGTTCGTCGCCCTCCGCCTGCGCGAAGGCGGTGCTGTCCAGCGTCCAGCCCTGTCCCTGCCAGCTTGTGGTGGCGATGGGGAGATTGCCGTCGATGAGGCTCTGGCTGGTGGTGACGTCGGCCCAGTCGACCGAGGCGCCATTGACGGTGAGGAAGGGTTCGACCGAATAACTGCCCTTGGCCGGCTCGATCGCGCCATCTTCGCCGATCAGGCCCGCAATTGCGCCGCCGTCCGTGCCAACGAGCGTCCAATAGGGTTGTTCTGTAAAGCCGCGCGGATAGCGGCCGCGCGGCGCTTGGCTGGCGAGGCGGCTGATGAAATCATTGGGCGTGGGCGCCCAGTCGATATCCTTGACCGCGACTTCGGCCAGAGCGCCTTCGCCGATCAGGCGGATGCGCAGATAGCGCGATTCCGCGCCGTGGAGCGCAATCGGATCTTGGCCGCCATCGCCGGCATCCACGGTGCGCAACGTCTGCCAGGCGCGCTTGTCCAGCGATCCTTCGACCCGGTAGGCCGCCTTGCCCTGCCAGTCGAGCAGCAGGGCGGAGAGCCGTTGTGGCGCGCCGAGGTCCAGGTCAAGCACCTGCCCCGGTTGGCCACGCCAGACGGTCGATTTGTCGCCATCCAGCACGGCCGGGTCGCTGGCCTTGGGGGGCGAAGGCGGCGGCGCTGGCGGGAGCGGTTCCAGCGTCAGATCGTCGATCTCGACATGCCCCTTGCCACCGTCGCGGCCGCGCACCAGCACGATTTCCATGCGCCCGGTGTGGCGCAGGCTTTTATCCGTGGTACGCCCCCAGGCGAATTCCAGATCGCGCGGGCGGATGCGCACTTCCTGCCATTGTGCCGACGGGCGAAAATTGAGCTTTTGCACCCACCAGACATTATCGCCAGAAGCATCGGTGAATTTGAGCTGGAGGTCGTTGACGCCACCCTCGCCCCGTAGCTTGACCCGCAGGACGTAATTGTCCGGCCAGTCGATCGGCAAGGTGCGCGCGGCAAAGGCATAACCCGACACCGACCCGAAATCATAATCCAGTCGCAGCGCCCGGCCTGCGTCGCCCGGCACGTCCGACACCTTTGAGGCAACGCCATCAGACGCGGAGGCGGTCCACCGGTCGGGCTGTTCGAAACCGTCGGCCGCGACAGGCTGCGCAGCGGCGAGCAGGAAGGCGAGCGTCGCCAGCGTCATCCCAGCCAGCCGCCGGTAAAGCCCGCCCGTTGCAAACCGCGCCGGATATGCGGGTTCTTTCGCATCGTGTTCCAGACAAGGCCGGTGCGGTGATTTTCGATCATCGCGACGATCGGCCCCTGATCAATGCCCAGATAATCCTTGTCGACCCAGCCGACCCCCAAGCGGAATTCGCCATGGCGGAAAGGCTGCGCAGGACGGCGGACGATGGTGGGGTTGAAACTGTCGAGGAAGCCATATTTGTCGTAAAGCTGGTCGCCATAGCGGAAATACATGGCCTGCACGGTCGGCTCGACGATTTCCGGCGCGAAGGGCAGCGACCCCAGCAGCGCGGTGGGGGCCAGCGTGCCGTCATCGCGCTCGCCCGGTCCGCGCGCGGAATAGCTGTAGAATTCGCGTTCCTTGCCGCCCAGCATCATCTTGAAATCGCCCGGCCCATCGCAGGCGGTCAGGCCCCAGCAGTCCGGCCCATAGCCCGCCCAGTTGCCCGGATTTTCGATCGCATAGTTGCGCTGGCAATAGGTCGCGCGGCGGCTGTTTTCGAAATAGTCGATGCCCTTCTGCGTCATGAACCGGTCCCGGATGCCGCGGAAATCGACCCAGACATGGCTATATTGATGGCCGAACATCGGCGCGAAATGCAAATGCGGCTCGCCCCAGCGCGACGACCAGCTGCTGTCGAACTGGGTGCTCCATACATTCCATGTGTCGTCGCGCAGCGGATGCGTCGGCGACCCCATGCCCAATATATAGAGAATCATCCCTTCATTGTAGATTTCCCAGTCGGAACGGATGAAGCCGCTTTCGGGATGCCAGCCCATCGACACGAACGGCGCGCGCGGCGTGATCCAGGTCCATTCGACCGCACGATAGAGCTGTTCGGCCAGATCGCGGATGCGCGCTTCGTCGGCATCGACCGGGTCGTCGAACCAGCTTTGCGCGAACAGGACCCCCGCCATCAACAGCGCGGTGTCGATGGTCGAGAGTTCTGCCAGCGAGAAGCGATAGCCCTTGGTCGATCCAAGGAAATGATAGAAGAAGCCGCGATAGCCGCTGACACCCGATCGCTGGTTCCCCATCGGTGCGGCGGCGAGGAATTGCAGCGTGGTGAGCGTGCGCTCGCGCGCTTCGGCGCGGGTGATCCAGCCATGGGTCACGCCGATCGGATAGGCGGTCAGCGCAAAACCCATGGCGGCAATGGACACGAAGGAGGGCGTGGGCCAACGGTCGGGGGACATGCCGGTCTTTTCGTCCGTCACTTCCCAGAAATAGCGAAAGGCGAGCTTCTGGATGTCGTCGATCAACGGACTGACTTCCACGTCCAGCGCCGGGCGCTGATCGAGCCGGGTCCAGCCATCGACCGCGACCGGCGCGGTCGATATCGGCGCTTGAGGCGCGCGCGTCGCGCATCCCGACACGAGCCCGGCCAGCCCTACCCCGGCCGAGCCCATGAATGTCCGTCTATCGAGCAATCATCACCTCCAAATCGTAAACACAGGGACGGACGCTGTCCTGGAACGCGCGTCCGCCCCGATGATGGGCATCGTCAGAAGCGATAACCCACCCGGAACTGGATGCGCCGGGGCAATGTGAGCAGGTTCGCCGCGTTCGCGCCGTTGGCGGGCAGCAGCGGATCGGTCACTTCGCCGGTTTCAGGGTTGATCGTGTTGTTGAAGAAGCCGTCAAAGTCGCGGAAATTCTTGTTGTTGAAGAGGTTGAGGACATCGACCGCGAAGCTGACCTGATCGTCCCGACCGAACAGCGGGAAATTTTTGGCCAGCGTCACATTGACTTCGCAGAAGGCGAACAGCCCCTTGATGCAGTTCTTTTCCGGATAGCGCGCGGTAAAGTCGTTGAAGCCCGACGACGCGCCGTTGGTGCCGTCCGTTACCTGATAGGCCTGGCCCGACCCCAGCGTGGTCAGCGTCGACAGCTGGAAACCCAGCGGCAGGTCGACGATGCCGGAGAAGACGATACGATGGCGCTCGTCACCCGGCGAATTGCGCCAGCCATAGGCGTCGGGCGTCGGCGCATCCAGGCTGAAGAGATCGCCGCCATTCTTTTCCGCCTTGCCCAGCGTATAGGCGATGTTGAGGCCCCAACCCGATGCCTTGGTGTAATTTTTGTCGAGCGTGAAATAGAGCGCCTTGTAGCGGGTATCGAGCCCGTCATAGCCGATCAGCACGTTGGAATAGCCCGCCGCGCGCACTGCCGCTAGCAGATCGCCGTCGCAGCAGGTGCCAAAGCCGCCGTCATTGCGGGTCGCAAACAGGTTGGTATAGCCATTCTTGCCCCGCTGGTAGGAGGCGGTCAGCGAGGCTTCGAAAATGCCGACCTTCTGCCGCACGCCCAGCGAAAACTGGTCATTGACCGGCGGCTTGGCATTATTCTTGACCGCGAAGAGTTCGGGCAGGCCGACTTCGGGGTTGCTGTTGATCAGCGCCAGCAGTCCGTCGCGGGTCAGGTAGGACGGGTCCCAGGCGACCGTCGGCTGGCCATCGCGCGGCAGGCCGTCGGCGGAGAAGCGGAACAGGCCGATGGGGTTGATGGTGCGCGAGAGTTCATCGACCGTGTTGTTGAAATTGTTGCGGTCATAATAACGGCCAGCGCCGCCGAAGATGACGGTGCTGCGGTCGCCCTTCACATCCCAGGAAAAGCCGAAGCGCGGCGCGAAGGCACCCTTGAACGGGCTGCGGTCATTGCCATCGGTGATATAGTCTTCGGGATTGAAATAGGACGTCGTCGGCAGCGCGCGCAGCGCCGCCGCCGCGGCCGGGGGCGTGGTGTAGCGATTGTTGAAGCCGTTGCTTTCATAATCCCAGCGCAGGCCAAGGTTGAGCTGCAACCGGTCGGTGATGTCCCAATCGTCCTGAATATAGAGGCCAAGCTGCGTATTGGACGACTGGATCAGGCCCGAACCAAGGCCCAGACGCGCTTCGGCCGGGAAGGCGAAGTTGAGATTGTTGTTGGGTTCGCGGCGGAAATAATAGCGCGGCTGGATGAAGGCCTGATTATCGAAGCTGATATCGGTAAATTCGATGCGCGCGCCGAACTTGATCGCGTGACCGGTAAAGCCGGTATAGGTGATGTCGTTGCGGAAATTATAGCTTTGCTGCACTTCGCGCCGGGTCGAATCCTTGCCCCCGAACAGGATCACGCCCTGATAGTCATAGGCCGGCAGGTCGGGATTGAGCGCCGTCGGGTTGAACGTGTAGTTCAAATAGCTGGCGTTGAATTCGTTGAGGACCGTGTCGTCGTCATAGGTCCATTTGAACTGGTATGTATCGACGACGTTGATCTTGTTTTCGGCATAGGAATAGGCGGTGTTGCCGCCAAAGCCCTGAATGTCACTTTCCTCACGCCGGCTGAACGACACGTCGAACGTTTGATAGTCGTCGGGGGTCAGCGTCAGCTTGCCGAAATAGAAATCGCTGCGGAACGGGCTGACGAAGGAGCCTTCGAAATCCGTAATATCGCGGCCGGAAAAGCGTTCGAATTCCGCGATCGCATCAGCCGCGCCGGTGGAGCGCACGTTGAAGGCGCGATCCTGGTCATTGCCTTCATAGGCAGCGAAGAAGAACAGCTTGTCCTTGATGATCGGACCACCGAGCGACGCGCCATATTGCTTGCGTTCAAAGGCAGGCTTGGGGTTGCCGTCGCGCTTGTCGATGAAGCTTTTTTCGGTCAGCGACTTGTCGGTATATTGACCGAAAATTTCGCCATGGAAATCATTGGTGCCCGATTTGGTGACGGCGGTAATGACGGCGGCGCCCGCCTGCTCATATTCCGCCTTGTAATTCTGCGTGATGACGCGGAATTCCTGGACGGCGAGCTGGCCAAAGGGGTTGCCGCGGCTGTTCTGCTGACCCGCCACGCCGCCTTCGCGCAGCTTGTTCTTCAGGCTGACGCCGTCGATGAACACATTGACCTGGCTGGCGGGCGAGGCGCCCGACGAGAAGCTCTTGTCGGTTTCGGAGTCGTTGTAACGCACGCCCGGCGCGAGCGCGGCGAAGCTCAGGAAATTGCGATCCGTCTGCGGCAGGACGCGCAGCTGTTCCTGGCTGATGTTGGTCGCGATTTCGCTGGTGCGGGTTTCGCGCAAGCGGCTTCCGGTGACGACGATCTGCGCGCCGTCGCCATCGGCCGAGGCCGTGGAACCGCCCTCCGCCGTGTCAGTCGCGCTGGACAATTGCGCGTCCACCGTGGCGGCGGTGCCGACGCCCACGGCGATATCGCGCTGAAACGATCCCTTCGCCGGGTCGGAAACGGAAATCCGGTATGTGCCCGCACGCACGCCGTTCAGAATATAGGAACCGCCGGCATTGGTGGTGGTCGTCTGGGCGCGGCTGGTGCCGGCGCTCGTCAGCGTGACCGTCGCGCCCGCGACAGGCGCGCCCGCGCTGTCGGTCACGCGGCCACGGATCGAAGCGACCGTGGTCTGCGCCACGGCCGGAATGGCGACCGCCAGGCTGCTGAGCGACGTAGCGCCGACAAGCAGCAGGCGGATTGCGGACATCTTGCTCATATGCATCTTCCCCTTGTTCTAACCCTGTTTCCCCGAACGGGACTTTTGTTACGCAGCTGAAAGCTGGCTACTGGTGCGGATAATGAGGCCGGGTTGCCTTAGTTCCATCTGCGGAACGGCTTCGCCGTCGATTAGCGCGACGAGGCGGTTGATGCCGCGCGCGCCCATGTCGGCGATATCGACCGCCATGGTGGTAAGACCCGGACTGATGAGCCGGGCGAGCGGTATATTGTCGAAGCCCGCGACCGCCACCTGCGTGGGCACATCGACGCCCATATCACGCAGCGCGACCATGACGCCGATCGCCGTCATGTCGTTCGCGGCGAAGATGGCGTCGACATCGACTTGCTCGGCCTGAAGGCGCTCGACGGCGCGGCGGCCGGACTCCTCGTCGAAATTTCCGGGGAGGATGACGGGATTGAGGCCCGCCGCTTCCATCGCCTGAGCATAGCCCCGCGCGCGGTCGGCCGCTTCGACATTGCCCTCCGGCCCTTCGACATGGACGATGGCGCGATGACCGCAATCGATCAGGTGCCGCACCATGGCGGCCGCGCCCGCCACATTGTCGACCCGCAATTCCGGCATCCCAAGACCATTGGCCCGGCAATTGAGCAGGACGGCGGGGATGCCGGGGGGCAGCTGCGCGAACAGATCATCCAGGTTCAGATGCGGGGCCATGACGATCAAGCCATCGACCCGCCCGCGCATGTTGCGCAGCGCTTCGATTCCGTGGCCGATATCCAGATGCATGTTGGACAGGAGCAGATGGCGTTGGTGAAAGGCGGCTTCCCGCTCCATGCCGCGCAGCATTTCGGAGAAATATTCACCGTGCAGGTCGGGCAGGACGATGCCGATCGCGCCGGTGCGCGCCATGCTGAGATTGCGGGCACCGGCATGGGGGACATAGTGGAGCTTGCGCGCGGCCTGCTCCACCCGCTCCTTGAGTTCGGGACGCACGTTGGGCAGCCGGTTGAACACGCGCGACACGGATGCGACCGACACGTCGGCTTCGCGCGCGACGTCGCGAATGGTCGCTTGCCCTATGTCCTTTCCCGTCATCCTCAATCCGTCCGGTAAAATATTTATCGGCCCCATGACTTGCCGGGCCAGCTTGTAACCGGTTACAAGAATCCTCTGGCCACTGCAAGTGGGCGTCCAAACGGTGCGATAAGGACATCGGACACGCGCCCGATCTTTAGGAGAATGACATGCGACCACCCTCTTCTGTATCCCGGCGCGCATGGTTGATGGGTGCCGGCGCGGTGGTGGCATGGGCATCCTCGCCCGCGCGCGCGCTGATGGACGGAAGCGCGCCGGCATCGACCGATCTGAACGCGCTGATCGCGCGGATGACGGTGGAGGAAAAGGCCGGTCAGGTCACGCTGATGGCTGCGGCCTGGGCTGGCGGCGCGGCCAATGCGCTCAATCCCACATCGCCATCGCGCGCCAGCTTTCGCCAGCAGATGGACGATGTGCGGCGCGGGCATGTCGGCGGCGTGTTCAATGGCAATGGCGCGGAGATGGCGCGACAGATGCAAACGATGGCGGTGGAAAAGAGCCGCCTCAAAATCCCGCTGATCTTTGCTGCCGACGTGATTCATGGTTTTCGCACCGTGTTTCCCATGCCGCTCGCAGAAGCGGGCAGCTTCGATCCCGAACTTGCCGAACGCACAGCGCGGATCGCGGCCATCGAGGCCACGGCGGCGGGCATCGACTGGAACTTCGCGCCGATGGTCGACATTGCCCGCGACCAGCGCTGGGGCCGCGGGATCGAGGGCGCGGGCGAGGATGTGCTGCTGAGCCGCATCATGGCCGACGCGCGCGTGCGCGGGTTCCAGGGACGCGCTGGCCTGGCCGCGCCCGACGCCATGGCCGCATGCGCCAAGCATTTCGCCGCCTATGGCGCAGCCGAGGGGGGGCTGGACTATAACAGCGTCGACGTGTCGGAACGGACGCTGCGCAAGGTCTATTTCCCGCCCTTCCAGGCGGCGTTGGATGCGCAGGCGGCGACGATCATGGCGTCGTTCAATGAATTGTCGGGGGTTCCCGCCACCGCCAATCATTGGTTGCTGAGCGACGTGCTGCGCGACGAATGGCATTTCGACGGGCTGGTCGTGTCGGATTATACCGGCGACATGGAATTGATCGCCCATGGCTTTGCCGCCGATGCGCGCGAAGCGACCAAGCTGGCGTTCCTGGCCGGAGTCGATATGTCGATGCAGTCGGGCTTCTACATGGAGCATCTGCCTGACCTGGTGAAATCGGGCGAAGTGCCGATGGCGCGGCTGGATCAGGCAGTGCGGCGCGTGCTGGCGCTCAAGGCGAAGCTGGGCCTGTTCGACGATCCGTTCCGGCGGATCGACCCCAGCCGGGAAAAGACGCTGGTGCGCACGCCTGCGCATCTGGAGGTTGCGCGCGACGCGGCGCGCCGGTCGATCGTGCTGCTCAAAAATGAGGATGATCTGCTGCCCCTGCCCCGTCAGGGCAAGACAATCGCGCTGATCGGGCCGTTCGCGCAGGGGCAGCGCGATCTGGTCGGACCGTGGAATGTCTATGGCACCGACGCGGACGCGATCGACCTGCTGACGGGCATGCGCGCGGTCGCCGCCGACCCGGATGCCATCGTCGCGGTCGACGGATCAGGCGTGGACAAGCCGATCAGGGGCGGCATCGAGGCGGCGGTTGCCGCCGCGCAAGCCGCCGATATCGTCGTGCTGGCCGTGGGCGAAAGCCAGACCATGTCGGGTGAGGCGCAGTCGCGCACCGATATTGTCATTCCCGCGCCGCAGATGGCGTTGGCGGAGGCCGTCGCAGCCACCGGCAAGCCGATGGTCGTGCTGCTGCGTCATGGCCGCGCGCTGGCGCTCCACGGCGCGGTCAAGGATGCGCAAGCGATCCTCGCGACCTGGTTCCTGGGGTCGATGTCGGGCATGGCGACCGCCGACATATTGTTCGGCCTCGCCAGCCCTTCGGCGCGTTTGCCGTGCAGCTTCCCCTATGAAAGCGGGCAGGAGCCGCTTTATTACGCGCATAAGAATACGGGCCGCCCCAATCCGCCCGGCCCGCGTGTCGCCTATAAGGCCCATTATCGCGACGCGCCCAATGCCGCACTCTATCCCTTCGGTCATGGCCTGACCTATGGCGAGATCGTCTACAGCGCGATCGACATGGGAACGGGCCGGCTGAGCGCGGGCGGCGAACTGACAGTTACCGCTACGCTGCGCAACAGCGGACGCCATGAAGCGACGGAGGTGGCGCAGCTCTATGTGCAGGACATCACCGCCAGCATCACCCGGCCGGTACGCGAATTGAAGGCGTTTCAGCGCGTGACGATCAAGCCCGGCGAATCGCGGGAGGTGCGCTTTACTATCAGGCGTGAAGAGCTGCTGTTTTTGGGGCAGGACATGCAGCCGACAGTGGAGCCGGGCGAATTCCGCCTTTGGATCGCGCCGTCCGCTCAGGCAGAGGGCGTGTCCGACATATTCACGCTCGCCTGATCGACCCGGCCGCGCAGCGGCGCCAGCATCATGATCGCGCCCCCGGCCGCGATCATGATCGCCGGTCCCGCGATCATCACCCAGGCGATGACATCCCTGCCCGCCGCATCGGGCACGCCGCCGGCATAGCCGCCCATCGCATAGGCCAGACCCAGAAACAGCGCGGCAAGGCCCAGACCGATTTTCTGCACCAGCATGAACAGGCTGAAGGCGGTTGCCTCCACACGCACGCCGGTTCGCACCTCGCCTTGATCGACGCTCATTGGCAGAAGTGCCCAGGCGGCAAGATGAAAACCGCTGAGCGCGACCTGGATCACCGCCAGCATGGCGATGGAAATGCCAATATCGGGCGCACCTGGCCAGAGCGGCAGCACCGCCAGCGCCAGCAGTGCGAGGCAGGCCGCAGCAAGCCAGCTGGGCTGGGCGCTCCAGCGCAAGGCGACCAGCGTCCAGAGCGGCACGGCGACCGCGCCGATCACGCCCATCACCGCCAGCGCCCGTTTGCCCGCCCCTGCGTCAAGCAGCACATGGGCGAAATAATAGAGAACCGAATGACCGATGATCGCGCCCGCAACCGTGGCGCAGAATGTCGCGGCGCATAGCATCAGGAAGGCACGGTTGCGCGCGATCGCAGCCAGGTCCTGCGCCAGGGCGTGCCGGGCGGGCCTGGGGGGCGCTGGCGCGATGGTTTCGGGAACGCGCCACACCACAATCCATAGCACCAGGGCTGCGACCCCAGCCAGCAACATCGCCACGCCGGCATAATGATCCCCACCGGCGGGCATCACCCAGGCGACCGTGACCGCGCCCAGCGCGCCGAAGGTCATGCGCGATCCCGACATCAAGGTGCGGTCGCGGGCGTGCGGGCTGACACGGGTCGACCAGGCCGCATAGGGCAGGTTTACCAGCGCATAGAGGATGCGGAAGGCGACATGGGTCGCCATCACCACCGGCAACAGCCATTCCGCGCCACCCGCCGGCCGCTGGAACAACAGGACGAAGGACGTTGCGAGCGGCGCGGCCCACCAGGCGATGATCCGGCGATATCGCAGACGCCAACGATCCGCGGTGATACCGATGGCCAGGTCCGTCAGCCCGTCGGCAATGGCACCGACCATCATCACCAGCCCCGCCGCTTCGGGTGTCAGGCCCAGGGCATCTGTGTAGAAGAACAGCAGATAAAGAGTGGCCGTCTGCCAGAAGAGATTGAAGGCATAGTCGCCCGCGCCAAAGCCAATGGCGCGCGCTGGATGCGGGCAGGAGGAGCCACTCATCCCAAGGAATCAGATGCGCCGGGCGATAGCACCGGCCGCCCAGCCCATCGCCACGGCAATGGCGATCGCGGTCAGACCATAGAGGAACGGCCAGTCTTCAGCGGCGACCGCCATGAACTGTTCGAAGCCCGATTTGCGCACAGTGATGTCGCGCACGGCGGCGGCAACGACGCGGCCATCCTGCACCAGAAATGTCTCGGCCGTATAGTCGCCGACGATGACGCGGGCGGAAAGCGGCAGGCGCGCGCGGTAGAGAACGCCGTCGGTGATCTCCACCGTGCCCTGCCGCTCGACAAACAGCCCCGCCCGGTCGCGCAGGTCGACAAGGCCAGCCTGAAAACGGTTCAGTTCCGCGCTGTCGTTGAGCGAGGACGGCGACAATTGCAGCTTGTCCACACCCAGTTCGTAAATGGCGGCGGTGCGTTCATCGACGATTTGGCTGATCGGGCGTGAGGAGGCCATGGCATAGAAGCTTGGCGCGGATTCAAAGCGCGCGCTGTCGGCATTGACCCAAATGCCCGCCACCTTCTGCTTTTCGCGCATCTGGATCGACTGTTCGGGGCCTTTTAGAACCACGACGATGTCGGCCGGCTTGTCCGGGCGCACGCCGCCGGGATAGACGATCGCGCCAAACAGCAGCAGGTCAGCGCCGGTGAAGCTGTAGAGGATCTGCACTTCGCGCTGCGACACGTCGGGCACCAGTTGCGGTTCGTCCGCACCGGTCAACAAGAGCAGGGCCGCGATCAGGGCGCTGGCGCGACGCAGCATCACCGCACCTCGATCGTGAAGATTTCATCGGGCCGCCAGCCCAGGCCCAGCGCCATGCGCGCGGCCACCAGCAGCACGATGGCAGCCAGCAGGACGCGCAGATATTCGGGCCGCAGCTTCATCGACAGGCGGGTGCCGATCTGCGCGCCCGTGACGCTGCCGATCAGCAGCAGCATGGCCAGCACTAGGTCCACCGCCTTGGTCGTCATGGCGTGCATCATCGTGGTCGCCATGGTGACGAACAGGATCTGGAAGAGGGACGTGCCGACGACCGATTGCGTCGTCATGCCCAGCAGATACAGCATCGCGGGCACCAGGATGAAGCCGCCGCCCACCCCCAGCAACATCGTCAGGATGCCCGTCGCCATGCCCAGCAGAAAGGGTGCGAGCGGCGAGATATAGAGGCCCGAGCGATAGAAGCGCCAGCGCATGGGCAGGGCCGCGACGAGCGGATGGTGCCGCCGCTTGCTCGCCTGCGGCTTGCGGCCGGTCTTGAGCGCGATCAGCGCCTGAATCGATTCCTTGGCCATCAGGCCGCCGATTCCGCCCAGCATCAGCACATAGAGAATGCCGATGACGGTATCAATCTGGCCCAGGCTTTGCAGCAGGCGAAAGATGAACACCCCCATCCCCGCGCCGACGATGCCGCCTGCGATCAGTACCCCGCCCATGCGGAAATCGACCGTGCCGCGCGACATATGCGTGACGACGCCCGACACGCTGGCCCCCGTGACCTGCGAAGCCGCCGACGCCGCCGCGACCGTTGGCGGGATGCCGTAGAAAATCAGGAGAGGCGTGGTCAAAAACCCGCCACCCACGCCGAACATGCCGGACAACAGCCCAACCAGCCCGCCAAGGCCGATAATGACCAGCGCGTTCACGGATAGATTGGCGATGGGCAGGTAAAGATCCATGGCGGTTCAGGGCCTAATCGCAAAGCCGCCCGATAGAAAGGATAGTTGCGCCGCCCCGATCAAAAATCGGTGGCAAGGGTGATGGCGAGGCCCGACGGTGGCGCGGCATCGCCGGCAATGCGTTCACGCCATTCGATCGACAGGCGCGCGTTGGCGCGGGGCAGCGGCAGGCGCAGTTGCACTTCCGGGCCGATGTCGAGCCGGCTGACGCCCGGCTGCGCGCCGCCCGATATCGCGCCCCCGATCCGCAGCGCCCCCGCCTTCACGGGCGCCAGCAGCGCAATGCGCCCATCGACGAACCGGTCACCCCTGCGGAAGCCGACGACGCCCGCCTGCCCATAGCCTTCGGCGTAAAGTCCCGGCGCGATGTCCACCGGCCCAAAGCCGCCAGCACCCACGATCGCCATGGCGTTGCGGCCGCCCGAACCAAGCGCCACGCGCCGTTCGATGCCGATGCTGACCGGCAGGTCGGGCAGCGGGCGGACGGCAAGGCCGATTGCGGCTTCGGGTGCGGCAGGGTCTTGCAGCGCGGCCGTAGCCCTGGCGTAGAGCGCGGGTCGATGGGGCGAGGATGGCGCAAGGGCATAGTCGATGCGCAGTCCGGCCTGTGATCCGCCGAGGCGCCCCACTGGCGCGGTCTGAACCGCGGACGCCTTGCCCGGCCGCACCAGCAGCCAGCCGCTCGCCTGCCAGCGATCAGGCGCGGATGGGACTTGTTTCGAAACAGGCGGCGGCGTTGCGAATGGAATGGGCGATGGGCGCGCGCCCATATCCTGGCTGGCATAATGCCGATTGGAAAAGGCGACCATTTGCCGGATGAAGTCCAGCATGTCGGTTGGCGCGCCGAAATTTCCCGACGGCTTCGTCGCGACGGTGACGGGCTGCACCATGACATTCGAGCCGCCGACTGATCGAGCGACGGGCCATAAGATTTGGACCGGCGGACGATCCATGCGCAATGGCGCTGGCGCGACGGCGACGATGCGGTGTGGCGCATGTTGCGACGTCGCGACAGCAAGCGCGGTCGGTTCCACGGCAAAGTCCATCTGGGCCATCACGCGTAGCCCGATCCAGCCCAGCATCAGGACCGCGAGGAAGCGGAGCGGGCGGCCTGAACGGGCGCGGATCATGGGTCGGTCTTGAGGTCGGGAAAGCGATGCTGGGTCTTGTCCCAGCGCAGCGGCTGCCCTGCGAGCGACCTCAGATACAGGAATATCGCGCGGCGGGCGGCGAGGATACCGATATAATTGGCGATCAGCGTGCGCGGCACCGCGCCCAGTCCCGCGCGCAGGCCATAGGCGCGGGCGACGAACAGGAAGCGCATCGCCATGCGCCAGAGCATCAAGAAGAGGTTGAACCAGAGCAGCGCGGTCATCAGTGGCGTCAAAGGCCGATCGGGCAAGGGCATGACCAGTGCCAGCAGCACAAGGGCCACCAAAAGGACCAGCGTCAGATAGGCGGCGAACAGCACCAGCGCCGCCAGCACCGCGCGCCGATCGCGCAGGCGCATCCAGAATTCAGCCGGTCCGCCGCGCCAGCCCAGCCTGTCCCATCCTGCAAGTGCGATGCCGATCGTCCAGCGCGCCTTTTGCCGCACCGCCGCGTCGATGCTGTCGGGGAAAAATTCCCGCGTCGCGATGATATTGCCATAGGCGTCACGCATCCGCACGAAGGCGCTGCGGCCGCCCAGATCGCGAATGCGAAGCCCGGCTTCATAATCTTCCGTAAGCGAACCGGGATCGAACGGCCCGGTGGCCTCGTCGGATGCAAGCGCCGCCAGCATGTCCCGCTCGAAAGCGCAGGCGACCCCCGCCGATGGCAC
>NZ_DJDV01000024.1:15853-21023 GCF_002431195.1 Sphingobium sp. UBA5915
AAGGCGCGGGCCCCCCCCGCCGATGGCACCGATGCCCCCAACGCTTCGCGCACGCTGAGCAATTTCCCATGGCTCTCGGCAAATTCGTCACCATAATGGTCGGCAATCGCGCGCCGCCACCAGCCGCCCCGCCCGCGCAGCGGCAACACCGGCAACTGGACCAGATCGAACCGGTCGATCATAAAGTCGAACAGGCGGATTTCATCGGCGTGCACGACGTCCTCCGCATCGTGCAGTAGAATCGCCTTGTAGCGAAAGTCGCCCTGTTCCTCTTCAGCCCGCATCGCGCGCCAGAGCAGGTTCAGGCAGTCGGCCTTGGTGGTCGGACCCGCGCGATCGTTGATGCACAGCGTCAACCAGGTGGCATCGCACGCCACGTCTGCCACTGCATCGATGGTCGCCCCATCATTGGGATAGACGCCTACAAAAATGCGATAGCGCGCTTCGCCCCAGCTGTCGCGGGCGTGATTCAGCATTGCGGCGATGACGTTCGATTCCTGCCATGCGGGCACGAAGACCGCGATTTTCCCGGGTCGTCGCGAATGCGGAAGCTCCGGGCCCGTCATGCGTTGGTGTCGAGCGTAAATGACGATGTCACGCCAGGCCTTGCGCCCGAAATAGAAGATGTCGATCAACAGATCGTCCAGGCCCCCGATCGCGAGCCCGACTGCCGCAAAGAGCAGGATTTCATGATGCACCGCGACAAGAAGCGCGGCCGTCCCTGCCCCCAAAGGCTTGACCCCCATGCCCAATCAGGGGAGAGGATGCCATCAGCCTTCCCGCTATCCAACCCCCTGCATGGCAAACAGAGGAATTATTCGCGCATGATCCAACGCCCATCATCGGCCCTGAGGAACTTTCTGACCGGAGAAGCCGGCGGCGCGGTCCTGCTCATCCTGGCTGCGGCGCTGGCCATGCTGCTCGCGAACCTGCCCGCCGCGGGGCATTTCTATCATGATCTGGTGCATGCGCAGGTCGGCCCCACGCTGACGCCCAAGCTTGGGCCGATGACGGTCCATCTGTGGATCAACGATGGGCTGATGGCGATTTTCTTTTTGGTCGTCGGGTTGGAAATCAAGCGCGAGTTTCTGGACGGCGGACTTTCCACCTGGGAACGGCGGCGCTTGCCCGTGCTCGCAGCGGTTGCCGGCATGGTGTTTCCCGCCATCGTCTATCTGGTCGTCACCGGCGGCGAGCCGGGGCTGACCAATGGCTGGGCGATTCCGGCCGCGACCGACATCGCCTTTGCCATTGGCGTGCTCGCGCTGCTGGGCGACCGGGCGCCCGCATCGCTCAAGCTGTTCCTGACGGCGGTCGCTATTGTCGATGACATGGGTGCCGTCGCGATCATCGCCCTGGTTTATACCCAGGGGCTGGACATGACCGCACTGGCGGGGGCCGCGGCGGTGCTGGCGGTGCTGTATGGCATGAACCGGGCCGGGGTAAAGGCGCTGACGCCCTATATGATCGGGTTCGCGCTGCTGTGGTATTTCACCCTGTTGTCGGGCGTGCACGCGACCGTCGCCGGCGTGCTGGCGGCGCTCACCATTCCGATCCGCTGCACGCCGGGCGCACCCGATGCGATCGACAGTCCGCTGCACCGGCTGGAACATGCGGTCCACCCCTGGAGCGCCTATCTCATCATCCCCCTGTTCGGGTTCGTGAACGCCGGGCTTGCGCTCAATGCGCAAATGTTCGCGCTGCTGCTGGAGCCGCTTCCGCTGGGCGTCGCGCTGGGCTTGTTCATCGGCAAGCAGCTTGGCATTTTTGGCGCGATCTGGGCCGCAGTGCGGTTCAACATCGCCGATTGCCCGTCCGGGGCCAATTGGGCGCAAATCTATGGTATGTCTCTGCTTTGCGGTATCGGCTTTACCATGAGCCTGTTCATCGGGGGCCTCGCCTTCCCAGGGCAGGCCATTTTGGTGGAAGAAGCCAAGGGCGGCATATTGATGGGATCACTGCTGTCGGCGCTGGTCGGTTTTGCGGTCCTGCGCTGGGCCGCGCCGGGCGAGCGACGGCCTGAAATCACAGCCGGATAATCGGTTCGCGTAACCCTGGGATCATGCTATGATTGCCGGGCTGTCGCTTTTGCATCGACAGCCTTTTTCGACCAGACTCACGCAATCGGAGGAAGGCGATCATGACCAGGGAAACAGATGTCAATTATCTGCTGCTGCGTCAGCAGATGTCGATGGCGCGGGCGCAATCCAGCCCGTCGAGACAAGGGCGCGCCGCCTATGAAGGGCTTGCGCGCGGATATAGCGATCAGATCGACGCCTATCGCCGCACCAATGTCGAGATGGTCGAGCGCGCTCATTGACGCCAAGGCCGGCGGCGCGCCTCAGCGCCGCTCTATCAGGCGTTCGATCGCCAGCTTATGCGTGACATCGTCCCCGCATTCGCGCTCCAGCACCTGCCTGATGCGTTCCAGCTGCGCCTCGGTCAGATGTTCGATTCCAATGAAGTCGTTGCGGGCGCTGTCGATTGCGCGAATCAGTTCATCCAATTTTGCCTGAATGGCGGCGCCATCGCGGTTCTGGGCATTTTGGATCAGGAACACCATCAGGAAGGTGACGATGGTGGTGCCGGTGTTGATCACCAGCTGCCAAGTGTCCGAATAAGCGAAAACCGGACCGGTTACGAGCCAGACAAGGACGGTCAGCGTCGCCAGGATGAAGGCGGCCGGCTGGCCCGCCCAGCTGGCGATGCGGTGGGAAAGCGCGGCGAAAATCCTGTCCATGACCTCATGTCCTTTTGGGAGCACCGTTTAGGCTCCGTTCAACCAGGCGTTGCCATGACCGAGCGATGACCGCCACAGCCTTTCGCACCATGCGCGCCGCCCTTCTCCTGTTCCCTCTACTCGCCGCCTGCACGAGCCTGTCGCCCGAATCGCGTTTGGCGGCCGGGCTGGAAGACGCCGGCCTGCCGAAGGATATGGCCCGGTGCATGGCCAAAAGGATGGCGTCCAAGTTGAGCATCGCTCAATTGCAAAAGCTCCAGTCGCTTGGCACGCTCCGCAAGTCGCCAAGCGAACCGCTCACGATCGAGGAATTGGTGCACAAACTGCGCGCCATGGGCGATCCGCAGATCGTGGCCATATCGGCAAAAGCGGCTCTTTCCTGCTCATTCTAGCGCGCGTTTCGCACCGTTGGAGTCAATCGAGCTAATTTCGTTTTGCAATTTTGCAAAGTGATTTTGCAAAATCTTCTGGCCGCTGGCCAGCGGCTGTGCTTACTCCCGACCCAACAGCTTGAAACGCAAAAGGACGGGCGAGCCCATGAATATTCACGAATATCAGGCCAAGGAATTGCTGGCGAAATATGGCGCACCGATCGCCGCCGGCTATCCCGCCTTCTCCGTCGAGGAAGCCGTCGAGGCCGCCAAGAAGCTGCCCGGGCCGCTTTATGTCGTGAAGTCGCAGATCCACGCTGGTGGCCGCGGCAAGGGCAAGTTCAAGGAACTGGCCCCCGAAGCGAAGGGCGGCGTCCGCCTCGCCTTCAACCTGGACGAGGTCAAGGCCCACGCGACCGACATGCTGGGCAATACGCTGGTCACGATCCAGACCGGCGAAGCGGGCAAGCAGGTCAATCGCCTCTACATCACCGATGGCGCCGACATCGCCAAGGAATTCTACCTTGCGCTGCTGGTCGATCGCGCCACCAGCCGCATCGCCTTCGTCGTGTCGACCGAAGGCGGCATGGATATTGAGGAAGTCGCCCATTCGACCCCTGAAAAAATCCACAGCTTCTCGGTCGATCCCGCCTCGGGCTTCCAGCCGCACCATGGCCGCGCCGTCGCCGCCGCGCTGGGCCTCACCGGCGATCAGGCGAAGCAGGCCGCCAAGGTCGCTTCGTCGCTCTATGCCGCGTTCCTGGACACCGATGCCGAGCAGATCGAGGTCAACCCGCTGGCGCTGACCGAACAGGGCAACCTGCTCGTGCTTGATGCCAAGGTCGGCTTCGACGGCAACGCCATGTTCCGTCACAAGGACATTGCCGAGCTGCGCGACTTGACCGAGGAAGACGCCGCCGAAGTCGAAGCTTCGAAATATGACCTCGCCTACATCAAGCTGGATGGCAACATCGGCTGCATGGTGAACGGCGCGGGCCTGGCCATGGCGACGATGGACATCATCAAGCTGAACGGCGAATTCCCCGCCAACTTCCTGGACGTGGGCGGCGGCGCCACCACGGAGAAGGTGACGGCGGCCTTCAAGATCATCCTGAAGGACCCGGCGGTCAAGGGCATCCTGGTCAACATCTTCGGCGGCATCATGAAGTGCGACATCATCGCCAACGGCATTGTCGCCGCCGCCAAGGAAGTGAACCTGTCGGTTCCGCTGGTCGTTCGCCTGGAAGGCACCAATGTTCAGGAAGGCAAGGACATATTGGCCAATTCGGGTCTGCCCATCGTCCCGGCGGATGATCTGGGCGACGCGGCAAAGAAGATCGTGGCGGAAGTGAGGAAGGCGGCCTGATCGCTCTCCCCGCCTAGACGCAGACATCCAGCAGGGTGCGGGTGGTCCGGAAACGGACTGCCCGCGCCCGCGTTGGCATTTTTCATAAGGAGGATGTTGAAATGAAGATCCTTGTGCCCGTGAAACGGGTCATCGACTATAATGTGAAGCCGCGGGTCAAGGCGGATGGCACGGGCGTCGACCTGGCCAACGTCAAGATGAGCATGAACCCGTTCGACGAAATCGCGGTCGAAGAAGCCATTCGCCTGAAGGAAAAGGGCGCGGCGAGCGAAGTGGTGGTGGTGTCGATCGGCGTCGCCAAGGCGCAGGAAACGCTGCGCACGGCCCTCGCCATGGGCGCTGATCGCGCGATCCTCATCCAGACCGACGATGAAGTAGAGCCGCTGGGCGTCGCCAAGCTGCTCGCCAAGGTGCAGGAAGAAGAAGGTGCCGGCCTCATCATCCTGGGCAAGCAGGCGATCGACGATGACAGCAACCAGACCGGCCAGATGCTCGCCGCGCTGCTTGGTCGGCCGCAGGGCACCTTCGCCAGCAAGGTCGAAATGGATGGCGATGCGGTCAGCGTTACGCGCGAGGTCGATGGCGGGCTGGAGACGGTGAAGCTGACCACCCCGGCCATCATCACCACCGACCTGCGCCTGAACGAGCCGCGCTATGCGTCGCTGCCCAATATCATGAAGGCCAAGTCCAAGC
>NZ_DJDV01000044.1:0-1179 GCF_002431195.1 Sphingobium sp. UBA5915
CCTTTTCACCGAAGATCGCGCGGAGCAGCTTTTCTTCCGGCGTCATCGGGCTTTCGCCCTTGGGCGTGATCTTGCCGACCAGGATGTCGCCCGGCTCCACTTCAGCGCCGATATAGACGATGCCCGCTTCGTCGAGGTTGCGCAGCGCTTCCTCGCCAACGTTCGGGATGTCGCGGGTGATGTCTTCCGGACCCAGCTTGGTGTCGCGGGCCATGACCTCGAACTCCTCAATATGGATCGAGGTGAAGACGTCATCCTTCACGATCCGCTCGGAGATCAGGATGGAGTCTTCATAGTTGTAGCCGTTCCAGGGCATGAACGCGACCAGCGTATTGCGGCCCAGCGCCAGCTCGCCAAACTCGGTCGATGGACCGTCGGCGATGACGTCGCCCGCGTCGATCAGGTCGCCGACATTCACCAGCGGACGCTGGTTGATGCAGGTGTCCTGGTTGGAACGCTGGAACTTCTGGAGCGTGTAGATGTCGACGCCCGACTGGCCGGGTTCGACATCACCGGTGGCACGGATGACGATACGGGTCGCATCGACCTGGTCGACGATGCCCGCGCGCTTGGCGGTGATCGCCGCGCCCGAATCCCGCGCAACCGTGCCTTCCATGCCGGTGCCCACGAAAGGCGCTTCGGCGCGGACCAGCGGCACTGCCTGGCGCTGCATGTTCGATCCCATCAACGCGCGGTTGGCGTCGTCGTTTTCCAGGAAGGGAATGAGCGAGGCCGCGACCGACACCAGCTGCTTGGGGCTGACGTCCATCAGCGTGATGTGATCACGCGGCGCCATCAGGAACTCGCCCGCTTCACGCGCCGAGATCAGGTCTTCGGCAAAGCCGCCATCCTCGGTCAGTTCCGCGTTCGCCTGGGCGATGGTGTGCTTGGCCTCTTCCATGGCGGACAGATAGACCACCTCGCCCGACACCTTGCCATCGACCACCTTGCGATAGGGGGTTTCGATGAAGCCATATTTGTTGACGCGGCTGAACGTCGCCAGACTGTTGATCAGACCGATGTTCGGGCCTTCGGGCGTTTCGATCGGGCAGATACGGCCATAATGGGTCGGGTGAACGTCGCGGACTTCGAAACCAGCGCGCTCGCGGGTCAGACCACCCGGCCCAAGCGCCGACACACGGCGCTTGTGGGTGACTTCGGACAGCGGGTTGGTCTGGT
>NZ_DJDV01000044.1:1465-37492 GCF_002431195.1 Sphingobium sp. UBA5915
CATGAACTGCGACAGCTGCGAAGAGCCAAAGAACTCACGCACGGCGGCCACGGCAGGCTTGGCGTTGATGAGGTCGTTGGGCATCACGGTCGACACATCGACGCTCGACATGCGCTCCTTGACCGCGCGCTCCATGCGCAGCAGGCCGACACGATACTGGTTTTCCAGCAGTTCGCCGACCGAACGGACGCGGCGGTTGCCGAGATTGTCGATATCGTCAATCTCGCCCTTGCCGTCCTTCAGGTTCACCAGTTCCTTGACGACGGCCAGGATATCCTCGGTCCGCAGCGTGGTGACGGTGTCCTCGGCGTCGAGGTCCAGGCGCATGTTCATCTTGACGCGGCCGACCGCCGACAGGTCATAGCGTTCCGGGTCGAAGAACAGGCCGGCGAACAGCGCTTCGGCGGTTTCCTTCGTCGGTGGCTCGCCAGGGCGCATCACGCGATAAATGTCGGACAGGGCCTGGTCGCGATCCTCGGCCTTGTCGGCCTTGAGCGTATTGCGGATCCAGGGGCCGGTCGACACATGGTCGATGTCCAGCAGTTCCAGGCGGTCAATGCCCGCCTTATCCAGCTTTTCGAGATTTTCAGGGCTGACTTCGTCACCCGCCTCGATGTAGATTTCGCCGGTGCTCTCGTTGATCAGGTCATAGGCGCTGTAGCGGCCATAGACTTCATCTGTCGGGATCAGCAGCGTTTCCAGGCCGTCCTTTTCCGCCTTGTTGGCGGCGCGCGGGCTGATCTTCTGGCCGGCGGCGAACACGACCTCACCCGACTTGGCATCGACGATGTCGAAGGCCGGCTTCATGCCGCGCCAGGCTTCGGCGACATAGGGGATCTGCCAGCCGCCTTCGCCGCGCAGGAACACCACCTTGTTGTAGAATTGCGCCAGGATTTCCTCGGCATTGAGGCCCAGCGCGTAAAGCAGCGCCGTCACCGGCAGCTTGCGCTTGCGGTCGATACGGACGTTGACGATGTCCTTGGCGTCGAATTCGAAGTCCAGCCACGACCCGCGATAGGGAATGACGCGCGCGGCGAACAGATATTTGCCCGACGAATGGGTCTTGCCGCGATCATGGTCGAACAGGACGCCCGGCGACCGGTGCATCTGGCTGACGATCACGCGCTCGGTGCCGTTGACGATGAAGGTGCCGTTGCCCGTCATCAGCGGCATGTCGCCCATATAGACGTCCTGCTCCTTGATATCGAGCACGGAGCGGGTTTCGGTGTCCTGGTCGACTTCGAACACGATCAGGCGCAGCGTGACGCGCATCGGGGCGGCGTAGGTGATGCCGCGCTGACGGCATTCCTCGACGTCATATTTCGGGTCTTCCAGTTCGTAATGAACGAAGTCCATTTCGGCGGTGCCGGCGAAATCGCGGATCGGGAACACGCTGCGCAGCGTCTTTTCCAGGCCCGAAACATAGCCGATCTTGGGGTCGGACCGCAGGAACTGTTCGTAGCTCTCCCTCTGAACCTCGATCAGGTTCGGCATCTGCACCACTTCGTGGATGTCGCCGAACACCTTGCGGATGCGCTTTTTCGCGCCGGTGTTGCTGATGGGGGGAAGAGCCTTGGTCGCCATGCGTGTCCTGCCTGTACCTGTCTGAGCGGTCGTCTGTTCGTCGCGTTTTTCCGCATCGCAGCGAAAATTCAGCCGGTCCATGGGCGGGAAGGGAGCGATTCGCTCCATTCAGCCCACGCAAAAAAGTGCGGGCCGGGACTGTCCGATCCGCACTGTAGCGTCTGAGTAACCCGATGAAACCGCCCTATTCCTGCCGCCGATCGTGCGCAACGCGATCATGGCTCCCGAGCGATCCGGGCGCGGCGTATAATGCCCACGGGCCATCATTCGCCGACTTGCGAACCGCCCATATAGTTCGGGGCAGGGGACTTGTGAAGAGGGGGAACGCGCAATTGCTTTCCAGGTTTCATCGACGCTTCACGCAAACAGGCCGCGCTCCGCGATAATCGCCCCCACCAGCCGGTCCAGTTCCGCGCTGCTGTTGAACAGGGCGGGCGTCACCCGCAGCACCGGCCCGCTTGCCAGCCCCGCCTTCGCCACCACCAGCAAATGATATTTGTCGAGGAACAATTTGGCGGCCTTTTTCGCGTCGTTCGGCCCGCTCATCCCCGGCAGCCGGAATGCGCTCACCGCGCCAAAGCTGCCCGGCTCGTCGGGCAGCATGATCTCCAGCCCCGGAACGTCGCGCACACGCTCCACCCAATAATCGCGCAGCCGCAGCAGGTGGCGATGCTTGGCTTCCAGGTCGATGGCGTCCTGCATCGCGATGGCGGCGGGCACGGTCAGCCGGGCGGCGAAATCGACCGTTCCCGTCGGAATCCGCGCGCGAATATCGTCGGCGTCATGGATGCGGTTCCCCAGCCACGGGTTGATGTCCTTCAACCGGTCCCTGGCGATATAGATGCCACCTGTGCCCAGCGGCGCCGCCAGCCATTTGTGAAGCGAAAAGCCAATAAAGTCGGCGCCGGTGTCGGCGATGGTGAAGGGGATGTGGCCCACCGCCTGCGCGCTGTCCAGGATCACATCGACGCCGCGCGCCTTGGCCATCGCGACAATCGCCTTGACCGGCGGCACCAGCCCGTTGCGGTTCGACAAATGGGTCAGCAGCAACAACTTGGCACGCGGCGTATCCCGCAATATCTTGTCATAGGCGGCAAGGATATTGGCCTTGGTCTGCGGTTCGGGCAGGTCGAACCGCACCAGCCGCGCGCCGCGGCTTTGCGCCAGATAGTCGCAGGCGAACTGCATTTCGTCATAATCGACATCGGCGTAGATGACCGCGTCCCCGGCCCGCAGCGGCGCATAATTGGCGATCAGCGCGTAGAGCGCCTCCGTGCCCCCGGCCGACAGCGCGATTTCGTCGGTCGCCGCGCCCAGCATCTGCGCCACCGCCGCGCGCGACGCATCCAGTTCGGCATCGCGCGGATGGTCCGGCGATCCGCCGCGCAGGAACAGGGCATGGTTGCGGTTCACCCAGTGCGACCGCGCGCGATAGGCGGCCTCTACCGGCCGGGTCATCGCGCCATAATAGGCCGCGTCGAACGTCGCAAAGTCGCGCCGCACGTCGTAGAGCGCCGCCAGTGCCGTCTGCGCAGCGTCGAAATCATCCATGTCGCCGGTAAAGCGAAAGGGCGGGTCGATCGGCCACTCCTCTGCCGCGCCCGCGCTCTGCGCCACTCCCGCCGCGCCCATGGCCAGTCCAACCGCGCCGGCTGATCCCCCCAGAAAATGCCGTCTCGTGACCATCATGTCCCCGCGCTATCGTGATGCTATACCGTAACGATATGGAATGTGCGATCCGCCATCGTGATCGCCGACTTATTCCTGCCGCGACTGCAGGGCGCGCGGCGGGTTCATCGGCGCGATCGTTACCGTTTCGAAGCGCTCCTTCTTGCGCACGCCGGCAAGGCCGGCATCGGCCGGTGGGGCAGGGGGCGCCGCTGCCACCCGCCGCCGCATGCACTGCTCCTTAGGCCGGGGCGTCTGTTCGCAATTCCACAGCGCTCGCTGCAATCCGCTGCCCGCATCGTGAATATAGGCAAAGCTCATCGCGTCGAGTTGCGGGTCGGTCAGCGGCAGCTTCCCCGGCGTTGCGCCCGCCTTCCACGCCATGATCCGGCATTCCAGCCGCCCGGCGCAGAATGTGCGGGCAAGCGCGGGCCAGCCGTCGGGCGATCCGCCGCCCGGCAATTCCACCAGGAAGCTCTTGCCGTCCGGCCCCAGCACCGCCAGCTTCACGCCCGCGACCGACTTGCCCAGCATATCCGCGCCGATGCTCTTGCGCGGCTGAGTCACCAGCGCCTCCAGCCCGCCCGCCGTCACGACCGGCGCGTCCTGCGCCATCACCGGAACCTCGCCGTCCACATGCGCGGGCGACAGCCTCGCGATCTTGCCGATCAGCGGCTCGCCGCCGTCGCGCGTGAAGCGAAAGGCGGGCGGCGTTCCCCACCATCCGCGCCAGCGGAAGAAGAGATGCGTGCCGACCGCCGCGATCTTGTCCAGGCTGCCGCTCCAATAGGGCACGACCCAATCGGTATGATAATGGGTGGCGTATCCCACCGGCTTGTAGACCTTGCCCGCCAGCGCTGCCCTGGCGATCTCGCGCGCCCGGTCCCAGGCCGCAGCGCCCGGGGTGCGCGCCAGCGCGCCATCGCAGGTGAAGGTGAACTGGCAGCCGGTGCGCCGCTCTTGCCCCTGAAACACCACGCCGCACACCGTCTTGGGGAAGGCGGGATGGCGCACGCGATTAAGCACGACCTGCGCCACCGCCTGCTCGCCTGTGGCATCGTCGCCCGCCTCGTAGATTTGCGCCGCCGCCAGGCAATCGACCGCCCGCGTCAGATCGTCCGCAGATCCGGCAAAGACGAACGGCCGTGCGGCGGGATTGGCCAGTTTGGAAAAAGGCACCGCCGCATTGAACCGCCGCGCCTCGTCCCGTTTCAGCGCATAGACCTCCACCGGCTCGACCGGCGGCGGCGGGCTGGGCGGTTGCTCGATGCGCGCGACGCGGCCGCGCACCGGTCCAGGGCCATGCGCCACGTCACGGCCGCGCATCTCCCATCCGGCCACCGCCATTGGCAGCCCGATCAGGATCAGCGCCCAGGCGATCCATGCGAGGGGAGAGGGGGCGTCGGCGCGCGCGGCCATGCAGGGCGGCTTATTCCGGCAGGAAATCGGGCACGGACAGATAGCGCTCGCCCGTATCATAGTTGAAGCCCAGCACCCGGCTGCCCGGCGCCATGTCCTTCAGCTTTTGCGCGATGCCCGCCAGCGTCGCGCCGGACGATATGCCCACCAGCATCCCTTCCTCACGCGCGGCCCGGCGGGCATAGTCCTTGGCATCCGCCGGATCGACCTGCACCACGCCGTCGAGCAGCTGCGTATGCAAATTCGCCGGGATGAAGCCCGCGCCGATGCCCTGAATCGGGTGCGGGCCGGGCTGGCCGCCGCTGATGACCGGCGACAACGTCGGTTCGACGGCAAAGACCTTCATCGTCGGCCATTGTTTTTTCAGCACTTCGGCCACCCCGGTGATATGGCCGCCCGTGCCCACGCCCGTTACCAGCGCATCGATCGGCGCGTCAGCGAAATCGGCCAGGATTTCCTGCGCGGTGGTGCGCACATGCACGTCGATATTGGCGGGATTTTCGAACTGCTGCGGCATCCAGCTGCCCGGCGTCTGCCCGACCAGCTCCAGCGCGCGCTCGATCGCGCCCTTCATGCCCTTTTCGCGCGGGGTAAGGTCAAAGCTCGCGCCATAGGCCAGCATCAGCCGTCGCCGCTCGATCGACATGCTTTCGGGCATGACCAGCACCAGCTTATAGCCCTTGACCGCCGCCACCATGGCAAGGCCAACGCCGGTATTGCCTGATGTCGGTTCAATGATGGTGCCGCCCGGCTTCAGCTCGCCCGACGCTTCGGCCGCCTCGATCATGGCGAGCGCAATCCGGTCCTTGATCGACCCGCCTGGGTTTGACCGTTCCGACTTGATCCACACTTCCGCGTCGCCGAACAGGCGCTGCATCCGGATATGCGGCGTGTTGCCGATGGTTTCGAGTATCGTGGCTGCTTTCATGATGCCTTCTCCTGGCTGATTTCCGCGCGCCCGATGTCGGGTGGATCAAAGCTACGTGCAAGGCGCAATTCTGGAAAGAGTCGCGACCATAATAAGGTAATGATGATTGCGCCGACGCCGCCTCCGATCACCGCCGCCACCGGGCCGACCAGCGCGGCCAGAAAACCCGATTCCGCCTCGCCCAGTTCGTTAGACGCCGAAATGGTCAGCTGCGACAGGCTCGACACGCGCCCGCGCATCGCGTCGGGCGTATGCAATTGCACCAGCGACTGGCGCACGAACACCGACACCATGTCCGCGCCGCCCAGCACGACCAGCGAACCCAGGCCCACGGGCATGGCGATGTCGCGAGACAGGAAGGCGGTGGACCCGAATATGATGGTGGCGATGCCGAACAGGATCACCGCACCCAGCATCTTCAACCCCACCTCGCTTTTCATCGGGCGGAACGAAAACCACAAAGCCGTCACCGCCGCGCCGATGCCCGGCGCTGCCGCCAGATGGCCCAGGCCCGTCGATCCCACATGCAATATGTCGCGGGCATAGACCGGCAGCAGCGCCGTCGCGCCCGCCAGCAGCACCGCAAACAGATCCAGCGTGATGGTCGCCAGCACCAGCCGGTTGCCCTTCACATAGGCAAAGCCGTCGATCATCTGCCGGATCGGGTGGCGATCCGTCTGACGCGGTGGCTGCGGCACCGGGCCGATCAGCAGCATGGCGCCCAGCGCCACGGTGAACAGGCCAGCCGCCATGGCATAAGCGCCCCAGGGCGTCGCGGCATAGGCATAGCCGCCCAGCGCCGGCCCCGCGATCATGCCCGCCTGCCACGCGACTGAGGAAATGGCGATGGCATTGGGCAGCACCGCCAGTGGCACCAGATTGGGGGCCAGCGCGCCATAGGCCGGGCCGTTGAACGCGCGCGCCGTGCCAACAATCACCGCCATGCCGAATATCAGCGGCAGGCTGACCCAGCCTTCATAGGTCGCAAAGGCCAGCAGCCCCGACGCCGCCGCCAGCACCGACAATGTGATGCGGGTGATGATTCGACGGTCAAAATGGTCGGCCACCCATCCCGTGATGGGCGTAAGGAAAAAAAGCGGTAGGAACTGCGCCAGCCCGATCAGCCCCAGCTGCGCCGAGGCGCCGGCGGTCGTCATCGTTTCGCGCGCGATATTATAGGCCTGCCACCCCAGCACGATCATCATGCCATATTGCGCCAGCACCGCGCAAAGCCGGCCGACCAGATAGGCGCGGAAATCGGGAAAGCGCAGCGGATGGCGGGGCGGGGCGTCAGGCACGGTCATGGCCGCGCCTTAGCCGGGACGGGGGAGGCGGGCAACGGCCACGCGCGTGGCAGATGCCACCGGCGGCTTGAGGCTGTCGCTGGCGCTTATCCCCCGCGCTCGACAGCTCCGATCGGCAGGGACGAACTAGCTTCCCGCTATTTTGCCTGCATCCTGAGCATCCCGGCTGCATCTGTATCAGCATTGGATTGCTCCTATTCAAAAACACAGACGCAAAAGCTATTGCAAATTATTCGCATTGCGATTAGCGGGCCGCAACGAACATATATGGGGGACAATCGCACCATGACACGGACTTTCGCCTGGCTTTCCACCGCCGCCCTATGTGCCTTCGTTGCGCCGGCTTTCGCCCAGGCGCCCGACGCTGCAAGCGCGCCTGATGAAGAGACGATCGTTGTCACCGGCACCTATACGCTGCAAAACAAGATAGACACCGCGACCGGCCTTGGCCTCACCACGCTCGAAACGCCGCAATCGGTCAGCATCATGACCGCGCAGCGTATCCTCGATCAGAATCTCATTACGGTGAAGGACGTCATCACCAACGCGGTCGGCGTCTCCGCCAATGAATTTGATGATGTGCGCAACAGCTTCTTCGCGCGGGGTTTTGAAATCCGTAATACGCAGGTCGATGGCGTGCCGGCGGCTTGGACGCTGGCGGGGGGCAATGGCGAAACCAGCATCGACGTGTCCATCTATGAACGGGTGGAAATCGTCCGCGGCGCGACTGGTCTGCTCTCGGGCGCGGGCGATCCATCCGCCTCCGTCAACCTTGTGCGCAAACATGCCGACGCGACCGAATTGACCGGCTATGCCAGCGCCAGCATCGGCAGCTGGGATACCTGGCGTCTGTCCGCTGATGTCGCTGGCCCGTTGACCGCCGACGGACGCGTGCGGGCCCGCCTGGTCGGCCGGTACGAGGAAGGGGACAGCTATATCGACATTCAGCACCGCAAGAAATGGGTGCTTTATGGCGTCGTCGACGCTGACCTCACGGATACCACGCTGGTCCGCGCTGGCATCAGCCATCAGGATACCAAGCCGCGCGGCATCACCTGGGGCGCGTTGCCCACCTTCTACAGCGACGGCTCGGTGACGGACCTGCCGCGATCGCAGACCACGGCGGCGGACTGGACCTATTGGAACACAACCAACCAGAATATCTTTGCCACCGTGCGCCAGGAATTTGGGGATCGCTGGAACCTCACGCTCAACTATAACCGTCTCAAGAACACCGGCGATACGCAGCTGCTCTATCTGTACGGCACCGTGGACAAGGACACGGGCACGATGGACGGCACCAATCCCTATAAATCGTCGGGGCAAAGCATCCAGAACAGCTTTGACGCGCAATTGAAGGGGCTGGTGCCCTTGTTCGGACGCGATCACGAAGTGGTGCTCGGCGCGCTGCACAGCGTCCTCAAACGCCACACCGACAATTTCGAAGCGCCTTTGCCATGGCTCACCGACCTGCCCGTCATCGGGCAGGAAGGCGTGCCCTATCCCGAACCCATCTGGGGCACGACGCCGGTGCGCAACGAACAGGAACGGATCAAGCAGACTGGCTATTATGGCGCGATGCGCCTCAACATCGCCGATCCGCTCAAGGTCATATTGGGGGGCCGCATCGCCAGCTGGAAACAGACCGGCTATGCCTGGGGCGCGACCAGCGACTATGGCGACGACAATGTCTTCATTCCCTATGTCGGCGCGCTCTATGACCTGACGCCCAACCACCGGGTCTACGCCAGCTATACCAAGATTTTCCAGCCGCAGAATCTTTACGATCGCGAACGGCGGCTGCTCGATCCGCTGGACGGCAATGCCTATGAAATCGGCCTTAAGAGCAGCTTCTTCGGCGGCGCTTTGCAAACCTCGGTCGCGCTGTTCCGCATTGAACAGGATAATGTCGGGCAGATGGATGGGCCTCAGATCATCGTCGATGGGCTGTTGTTCCAGCCCTATCGCGCGGCCGCGGGCGTGGTCAGCAAGGGGTTCGAACTGGAAGCCACCGGGCAGCCGATGCCCGGCTGGAACGTCAATGCCAGCTATAGCCAGTTCAAGGCGGAGGATGCGGACGATGTTCCCGCCAACACCGACCAGCCGCGCAAGCTGCTGAAAATCTTTACCACCTATGATCTGGGCGGGGCGCTTGACGGCCTCACCGTTGGCGGTGGCATCAATTATCGCAGCAAGGCCTATTCGGACGGGGCCAATCCCATCACCGGCGCGGCCTTCCGCTTCCAGCAGGACGGCTATACGCTGGTCGCGCTGATGGCACGCTATGCGGTGACGCCGCAATTGCAGCTACAGGCCAATGTCGACAATCTGTTCGACGAAAAATTCTACAGCAATATGGGCTCGTTCAGCCAGTATCGCTATGGCGCGCCGCGCAACTTCACCATTGGCGCGACCTACCGTTTCTGATGCGGCCGGGGGACGCGGCGTGCGCCGCGCCCCTCAATCCGCCACGGTCACTTCATAGGCCTCGCCGCTCGTCCCGACAGGATAGACTGACGCGCTGAAACGGCCCTCGACATAAAGGACGCGGCCGCCAGGCATCGCCTGCACGAACTTGCGAGCATGGTCGTCCAACCGCCGCCATTTGCCCCAGCCTTGAAGATCGCTCTTACCTGCCAGCCGCGCCGTGACGTCGGCGCAGGGCTCCTCCCAGAACAGCGTATCGGGCGCATGGCCGGCATAGGCATAGGCGATCTTGCAGGCGGGCTTGCCACGCAGGGTGAAATCGCTCTTGCCCAGCAGGCGCGACTGCGCGCGCGCACTGGTCGCTCGCGCCGTGATGGCCGCAGCGGCGGCGGCAGGGGCAGGAACCAGCGTGCCAGTCTCCTCCATCTGCCGCTGGGATGCGTCGCCCGCTGGCGCGCACCCTGCACTTGCCAGCAGCATCATCGCCCCGGCGGGGGCTAGCCTCCATCGCCACATCTCGTCAGTTCCTCGGTTCAGTCCGGGTCGAACTCCACATGCAGGTGATTGTTGCTTGTATTGGCGAAGGTTTCAAACTCTACGTCGTAGCGTTCGCCCAATATCGCGCGCACTTCGTCCTGAAAGGCCTGGCCCTGCGCCGCGCTGATATTGTTGCCGCGGAAATCGAGCGCCTGGTCACTATAATGGAGCGACCCATTCATGTGGCGGCTGTCATTGCCGGACGTGATGACCGGAGTGGGCAGCCCCAGCCGCTGCGCCGCCTGCGCGACCGCGCGAATGGCCGGCTCCATTTCGGCATCCAGCCGGCTGATCTGCACAGCCTCGCTCTTGACGTGCACGCCATTAGCCGCCGCCGCCGCGCGCCCGTCGATCGAGCCGCTGACAGGAGTCTGGTCGGCCGGCGCAGTCTCAGCCGCAGCGGCGCCGGGCAGCGCCACGGCAAAATCATCGGGACGATAGCGGTCCAGTTCGGGCACCGTGCCATGATGGTGGACCGCATCGCCCCGGCCCAGCACTGGTCCGTCCAGCGCATTGATCCAGCCCAGATTGTTGGGGCTGCTATAATTGGGATTGGCGTAATTGAGGTGCGATCCCACGGACGATGGTGCGCCTGCCGCCCGCTCGGCCAGATAATCGTCCACCATCTGGTCGACGCGGGTGCTGATCTGGCTCTCAGGAATATCCTCCACGGCATTGCGACCGTCGGCGCGGGCGATCGGCCCGTTGATGTCGGAAAACTGATTATAAGCATTCACCACGTCCGACACGCTGTCGCCCCAATGGCCCGACGCTGTGCGGTTCAGGATGGTGTCGATGATGCCATGCGCCTGCGCGTCGCCGGCTGATTGCACCCATTCGGTCTGCAGCGTCTTCTTGATGTTGGTGATGTCGGTTTCGCTGAGCGCCAGCGCGCCGCCCTCGACGCGCGGCGCGCCCTCGACCGGCGCGACCTGCTGCGTTTCCGTCGCGGGCGCGGCTGTATCGTTGGCCGGGATCGACAGCTGGTCGCCCGGGAAGATGCGATTGGGGTCGGCGATCTGCGGATTGGCCGACAGCAGCGCGTCCAGCCCGACGCCGTGGCGCGCCGCGATCTTGCCCAGTGTGTCGCCGAATGCGACCTCATAGCCCTGTGCGGCGCCCGCCGGCAGAGTCAGCTGGTCGCCGACATGGATCAGGTCGGGATTGCGAATGTCGTTGAGCGCCGCCAGCGTGCCGACATCGGTGCCGTAACGCTGCGCGATCTGCGACAACGTCTCTCCCGCGCGCACCTGATGGCTGCCGCCAGGCTCGTTCGTCGCTGTCTGCACATTGTTGGTCGCGCTGCTTTCAGCCGCTGAAACGCCACTCACCATCGACCCTGCTCCTGTCGTTGTGTCAGGGCAGTATAGTCTCAGGCGCCGGCCGCCTCGTCTCTAGTCGGACCGACTAGGTGACTGCGACCTATCGCGCGCCAGCCGCCATCCATCGATCCCATAACCATATGGCTATGAGTGCATGTTGAAAATAGCCGCGCATGTGTCCTGTTCGCTGTCGGCTTGCTTCTATTTGAACAGGCCGCCCAAAATGCCGCGCACCAATTGACCCGCGATGCTGCCCGACGACTTTCGCCGCGACGCTCCGCCGAAAACCGCACGCCCCAGTTCATTGGCGACCTGCCGCCCGACAGAGGATGCCGCCGACCGCGTGGCCGATTGCACAGCCCGATCCAGATTGCTGGGCCGCGCAGCCTCGCGGGCTTGCCGCTTCAATTCTGCTTCGCGCTGCTTTGCCTCCAGCTTGGCCTGGGCCGCCGCTGCCTTTTCTGCTTCCGCTTCGGCTTTTTCGGCCGCCGCCGCCGCCGCCGCCGCATCCGCCCGCGCCGCTAATATCTCTTCGGCCGATTCGCGATCGATCGCCTCGTCATATCTGCCGGCGCACGGGGAAATGGACTGGATGATCGCACGCTCCTTGGCATTGATCGGACCCAATCGGGATCGGGGCGGGGCGATCAGCGTCCGCTGCACCACGCCCGGGGCGCCATCCTCCTGCAACAGAGATAGCAGGGCCTCCCCAACCTTGAGTTCCGTGATCGCGGTTTCGACGTTCAGGTCCGGGTTGATACGAAATGTGTCGGCCGCCGCCTTGATCGCCTTCTGGTCGCGTGGCGTGAAGGCGCGAAGTGCATGCTGCACGCGGTTGCCCAGCTGCCCGGCCACATCCTCGGGAATGTCGATCGGGTTCTGCGTCACGAAATAGACGCCCACGCCTTTCGACCGAATGAGGCGCACCACCTGCTCGATCTTGTCGGTCAGCGCCTTGGGCGCATCTTCGAATAAAAGATGCGCTTCGTCGAAGAAGAAGACCAGCTTGGGTTTCTCCGGGTCCCCGACTTCGGGTAGCGTCTCGAACAGTTCGGACAGCAGCCATAGAAGGAATGTTGCGTAGAGCTTGGGGCTTTGCATCAGCCTGTCGGCGGCCAGCACATTGATGTAGCCGCGCCCTTTCTCGTCCAGCTGAAGCATGTCGTGGATGTCGAGCGCAGGTTCGCCAAAGAAATGATCGCCGCCCTGGGTCTCCAGCTGCAACAGCTGCCGCTGGATCGCGCCGACGCTGGCCTTGCTCACATTGCCGTAGCGCGCCGACAGCTCGCTGGCATGGTCGGCGCAATAGGCCAGCATTGCTTGCAGGTCGCCCAGGTCCAGCAGCAGCAGCCCTTCGTCATCGGCATATTTGAAGGCGATCGACAGCACGCCTTCCTGCGTGTCGTTGAGGCCCATGAGCCGCGCCAGCAGCAGCGGCCCCATTTCGCTAACCGTCGTGCGCACGGGGTGGCCCTGCTGCCCATAAAGATCCCAGAAGATCGCCGGATTATCGGCATAGCTGTAGTCGGTGACGCCGACCTCCCGCGCGCGCGCCACCAGCTTGTCGGCATTCTTCGCGGTCGGCGATCCTGCCATCGCGATGCCGGAAAGGTCGCCCTTCACATCGGCCAGGAAAACGGGCACGCCGCGCGCTGAAAAACCCTCGGCGATGGTTTGAAGCGTCACCGTCTTGCCGGTTCCGGTCGCGCCTGCGATCAGGCCATGCCGGTTGGCCCGGCGCAGGTTCAGCGTCTGGGGAACGCCGCCGGCCTTGTCCGGTGAACCAAGGCCGATGAAAAGTCCGTCGCTCATCGCGATCCCCCACAAAAAAACCGCCACCCCCGCGCCTGCGGGGATGACGGAATTAGCCGAACATCGCCCTCGCCCACAAGGGGAGAGGGCGTTTGTCCCTTACTTGTCGCGCATCCGCACCGGCAGGAAGATCGGCGGCTGGCCGCGACGCAGCACTTGCAGCAGGATGGCGTTGCGCCCCTGACCCGCGACCGCCTTCACCTGTGCGTCCAGCTCAGCCTGGCTGGTGACCGGGCGATTATTGGCGCTGATGATGACGTCGCCCCGGCGCAGCCCCTTGGCCCCCGCGTCGGTCGACCCGTCGACCCCCGTGATGACAATGCCGCGCGTGTCGGTCGGGATGCCGAGCTGGCGGATGATGCCGGGCGTCAACGGGATCGCTGCGATACCCAGCGACTGTTCGGCGGCCTTGCCGGGCGTCTGCTGCTGTTGCTGGCTGAAATCCTCATCATCCTGGCTCTGGGCGAAGCTGTTCAGCTCGTCTTCGGGCGGGCGTTCGCCCACGACGGCGGTCACCGTCATGCGCTGGCCGTTGCGAATGAGAACGATCGGCACCTTGGACCCGATCGGCTGATTGGCGACGATCGACGAGAGATTCTGGTCCGGATTCACTTCCTGGCCGTTGACGCTGACGATCACGTCGCCCGCCTTGATCCCGGCCTTGTCCGCGCCCTTGCCTGGTTCGACGCCCTGGATGAACTCGCCGCTATTCTTGGCCAGTCCCAGCGATTCGGCGAGATCTTCGCCCAGCGGGCTGATCTGCACGCCCAGATAACCGCGCTTGACGGTCTGGCCCTTCATCAGTGTCCTGACGATCGGTTCTGCCTGTTCCGACGGGATCGCAAAGCCGATGCCGACATTGCCACCCGAAGGGGACAGGATCTGGCTGTTGATGCCGATCACATTACCGCGCATGTCGAACATCGGGCCGCCGCTATTGCCCTGATTGATTGACGCGTCAGTCTGGATGAACTTGTCGTAGGTGCCACCAGTGCCACGATGCAGCGCTGAGATGATGCCCGCTGTCACGGTGCCCGACAGCGCGAAAGGGTTGCCGATCGCGACGACCCAGTCGCCCACGCGCGCCTTGCTGCTGTCGCCGAACTTGACGAAGGGCAGGGCCTTTTTCGGCTCGATCTTGAGCACCGCGATGTCGGTGGCGGCATCCCGCCCGACCAGCTTGGCGGTATATTCCTCGCGATTGGTCATCGTGACGGTGATCTGCTCGACACTCGCGCCTTCCGCGCCGGCCGACACCACATGGTTGTTGGTGACGATATAGCCATCGGCCGAAATGATGAAGCCGGAGCCCAGCGATTGGGCCTGCCGGGTTTGCGGCTGGCCCTGGCCAAACAGGTTACCGAACGGCGTGCCGGCAAAGGGGTTCTGAACCTGGACGCGCTGCTTGGTAGAAATGTTGACGACGGCCGGTTGCAGTTTCTCAACCATGTCGGCCAGGCTGGCGGGAGCGCCGGCGGGCGCTGCGGCCTGCAAGCCTTCATTCTGCGCGACCTGCGCGCCGACATTGGAACTGGTGGTGACGGCGATGGCGGTGCCGCCGAGCAGCAGGGCGCCGGTGATGGCATAAGCGTAACGCACTCGTGAAGGTCCTCTTCTGGTCTTCAGGAAATGGAAGGCGGGACTCTGGGGAGAGCCGAGAAATGCGCCGCCTTGCCTTAACCCTCATTGAATGACACTGGTTCCGTAACAAAGCAGCCGCTTTGCCACCGGGATTAACGTCGGCCCTGGAATTGCCGCAGGAAGTCATTGTCCGGCGACAGGATGATGTTCGTCTCGCCGCTGCGTTCGGGCGCGAAGGTATAGCGGTAGCTCTGCATGGCCCGGTAGAAATCGTAGAATTGCGGGTCCTTGCCATAGCTTTCGGCATAGATGCGCGCAGCGTTCGCGTCCGCTTCGGCGCGGATGATCTGCGCCTGCTTGGCGCCTTGCGCGCGGATGGTCAGGGCCTCCTGCGACCGGGCGGTGCGCATCCGGTTGAACGCGCTTTCCAGCGGTGCGCCATCGGGCAGGTCGGCCCGCTTGATCCGCACGTCGACGATCTGCGCGCCATATTGCCGGGCGACGCGATTGAGGCCGGCCTCGATATTGTCCATCACCTGGCCCCGCTCAGGGCTGAGCAGGGCGGCAAAGGGGCGCTTGCCCAGCTCGTTGCGCAAGGCCGAACCCAGGATCGGCCGCAGCGCGTCGCTCACCCGTTCCTCATTGCCCGCCGCGATATACATGCGCAGCGGATCGACGATGCGGTATCGCGCGAACGCATCGACCTGCAACCGCAGCTGATCGGTCGACAGCACCTGCTGCCGCTCCATCTCGACCGACAGGACGCGCTTGTCGATCCACACGATCTGGTCGACGAAAGGCACCCGCAGGATGATGCCCGCGCCGGTCTTTCCAAAGGGTTCGCTCGCGCGATAGCTGTTGATGATATATTTGGGGTCGCCGAAGCGAACGACCACGCCCTGCTTGGTTTCAGGCACGATCGCGACCGTGCTACCGACGATGATCAGCAGGACCAGCGCGATGATCGCCAGCGCGACGGGGTGACGCAGGAATCCGGGCATCACTGGCCCTCCGTGCTGGATGCTTCGGGCGCAGGCGTCGCCTGCGCGCGCCGCTTGATTTCGGGCAGCGGCAGATAGGGGGTCACGTTGCTCCCTTCGACGATGGTCTTATCGACATCCGACAGGACGCTCTCCATGGTTTCATAATACATGCGCCGGCGCGTCACTTCGGGTGCCAGCCGATATTGTTCATAGACCTTGTCGAAGGCGGCGGCCTCGCCCTGCGCCTTGGCCGTCACCTGCTGCGCGGCGGCGCGTGCTTCGTTAAGGTAGGTCTGCGCGGTCTGCTGTGCGGCCGACACTTCCTTGAACGCGTCATTGACGGCGGTCGGCGGGTCGGCCTGCTTGATCGCGACGCCCTGGATGCGGATGCCTGATTTATAGCCGTCCAATATCTCCTGCATCCGCTGTTCGACCTGCTGTTCGATCGTGGTGCGGCCCGCGCCCAGCGCGTCGTCCAGGCTGACGCTCGCCAGCACCGCCCGCATCGCGCTTTCCGCCACTTCGCGCACCGTGTCGTCAGGGTCGGACAGTTGGAACAGGTAGAGTTCGGGATTACGGATGTTCCAGCGTACCGAATAAGCGAGGTCGATGATATTCTGGTCGCCAGTCAGTACCAGATTTTCGCTTTCCGCGCTCAACGATCCGATGTCGATGGTGCGGATTTCCTCCACGTCCACCGTCGTCACCGCCTCGAACGGGGCCGGCAGGGTCAGGCTGATCCCCGGGGACAGCGTGCGGCTATATTTGCCGACGAAGGTCACGACGCCGCGTTCCTGCGGGCCGATGCGATGCACGCTTGTGAGCAGCAGCCACAGCACCAGGATGATGCCGATTGCGATCGGCCACAGCGCCTTGCCGGCGGCCGAGGGCGGCATGCCGCCAAAGCCGCCATTGCGTCCGCCGCCACCCTGACCGAAGCTGTCGCGACCACGCCGCAACAGTTCTTCGATCGCGGAAGGGCCCTTCTGCCCGCCGCCGGTCGGTTTGCCGGGTTGAGTCCAGGGGTTGCGCGGCCCGCCGTCGCCGTCCTTTGGTCCGTCCCCGCCGGGTCCGTCATTCTTGCCCCCCCAGGGGCCTTGGACCATCGCTGTGATCGCGGGCATCCACCCGAAAATTCTTCTCATGCCACCCTCTATAGGAAGGCTCTCGCCTGAAAAACAGTGCCAATGGGCGCGAAACTTGCCTACAGCGCATCGGCATGACCGATCTTGACGATTTCGCCGCCCGCCTGAAGACCCTGACCGATGGCCGCGCCAGCACGCCGCGGCTGCGCGACGGGGTGATGATGCTCTCTCTCGACGTGGGCGGCCTTGGTCCCGATCAGCGCGACGGGCTGATCGCGGCCATCCGGGAAGGCGGCCTGACCGTGCCCGGCGTCAGCGATGTGCGGATCGCCATGACTGCCGAGCGTCGTCCGCTGCGCATCCTGGTCGTTGCGTCGGGCAAGGGGGGCGTTGGCAAATCGACGCTGTCAGCGAACCTTGCCATCGCGCTGCACCGCCTTGGCCTGAAAGTCGGGTTGGTCGATGCCGATATTTACGGCCCGTCGCAGGCGCGGCTGATGGGCAGCGAGGATCAAAAGCCGGTCGCCCGCGACAAGAAACTGATCCCCGTCACCGGTGCGATGGGCGTGCCGATGCTGTCGATGGCGCATCTGGTCGAACCGGGCAAGGCGCTGGCCTGGCGCGGGCCGATGGTGAGCGGGGCGCTCGGCCAGCTGATCGACGCTGACTGGGGCGATACCGACCTGCTGATCGTAGACCTGCCGCCGGGCACCGGCGACATCCAGCTGTCGATGGTGCAAAAGCACAAGCCTGCCGGTGCGGTGATCGTGTCGACGCCCCAGGACCTCGCCCTCATCGACGCCACGCGCGCCGTCAGCCTGTTCGCGCAGGCCGGCGTGCCGATGGTGGGGCTGGTGGAGAATATGGCGGGCTATGCCTGCCCCCATTGCGGCGAAATTTCCGACCCGTTCGGTCAGGGTGGCGCGGAACGGGAAGCGGCGGCGCTGTCCATGCCGTTCCTGGGCCGCGTGCCGCTCGCCATCGATATTCGCCGCCAGTCCGACGCAGGCGATCCGCCGGCGGCAGGCGAAGGCCCCCATGCCGACGCCTTCCGCGCGATCGGGCAAAAGGTGGCGGCGTGGCTGGACCAGCCCGCCTGATCGGGGCTGACGGGGAACGTCTGGCCGCCTCGTGCATCTTCTGTCTTGACCAGATAAGGAGAAAGCCGTGCCGCTTACCCACCCGCAGGATATTGCCGCGCTGCTGGAGCGCACCCGCACCATTGCGCTGGTTGGCATATCGGATCGGCCGGATCGGTCGAGCTATGGCGTCATGGCCTTCCTTCAGGATCATGGCTATCGCGTGCTCCCGGTCAACCCGCAGTTGGCGGGCGAGCATGTCCATGGCGAATTTGTCTGGGGGCGCCTGTCAGACATCGGCGTGCCGATCGACATGGTGGATATTTTCCGCCGCAGCGAAGCGGCTGGCGAGGCGGTGGATGACGCCATCGCCGTGGGTGCCAAGGCGGTCTGGATGCAGATCGGCGTCGTGAACGAAGCTGCGGCGGCACGTGCGGAGGCGGCTGGCCTGGATGTAGTGATGGACCGTTGCCCCGCCATCGAAATTCCCCGTATAGGCGTCGCGCCGATCCGCGCCGAATAGCTCTAGGCAGCAGCCTTGCGCGCCAGTATCAGGCAGCTCATGGGGCGCGCACCGCGGAAGCAATTGGACAGAGGAAAGGGCCTCGACAGGCGGACGCTGCTGATCGGCGGCGGGGCGGCGGCGGGGCTTTTGCTCGCGTGGGGCGCCTGGCCGCGCACCTACGCGCCCAACCTCGCTGCCGGCCCTACGGAAACCATCGTCAACGCCTTCCTGAAGATCGACCGATCGGGCCAGATCATCGTTGTCGTCCCCCAGACCGAAATGGGGCAAGGGGTTACGACGGTCCTGCCGCAGATATTGGCGGACGAACTGGGCGCGGATTGGCGCACCGTCGCCGTGCAAAGCGCACCGATAAGCCCACTTTACGCTAATGAGCTGTTAGCGCGCGAATGGCTGGCCAGCGATTGGACCCGGCTGCTGGGCGACGCCGGACGCTGGGCGATCGACCAATATGCGACCCGCAGCGCGCTGATGCTGACAGGCGGCGGCACGTCGATCCCGATGTTCCATGACGCCTATCGCGATGCGGGCGCTGCGGCCCGCGTTCTGCTGTGCAAGGCGGCGGCTGCGCGCTGGAGCATTCCCTGGGAAAGCTGCGACATACAGGAAGGCCTCATTTCCGATGGGGCGCAGCGGCGGATGAAGATCGGCGATGTGGCCGGAGAAGCGATGGCGTTCGACCTGCCGCCGATCCTGCCTTACCGGCAGGGACAGGATGGCCGGCTGGCGGGGCAGGATCTTGCGCGTCTGGACACGCCATCAAAGATCGACGGCACGCATAATTTCGCCGCCGACGTCCGCCTCCCTGACATGGTGTTCGCATCCATCCGACAGGGACCAATTGGCGATGCGACCCTTGCCGGGCTGGACGATCGTGCTGCGAGTAGCGTCACGGGTTTCCTCAAGCTGGTGAAGCAGGATCGCTGGGTCGCCGCGGTGGCGAGCAACTGGTGGGCGGCGAACAAGGCGCTGGACCTTGCCGACCCTGTCTTCACCCTGCGCGGGACAGCGGTCAGCAGCGAAGGGATCGACGCTGCGCTGGAGGCGGCATTTTCCAAATCATCGGGCCGCCGTCTCTATGCGCAAGGCGATCTGGAGCCGGTCTTCGACGGCGCGACCATATTGGCGAGCGAATATCAGGTCGATGCCGCCCTTCATCTCGCGATCGAGCCGCCCTGTGCCACCGCGCGCGTGACCCAAGGCGGCGCGGAAATTTGGATGGCTACCCAGGCCCCCGGTCTGGCCCGCGATGCCATAGCCGATGCGCTTGGCCTTTCCCGGGAGGCGGTAACACTTTATCCGCTCCATGCAGGCGGGTCCTTCGGCCGGGCGATGGACTGGGATGTGGGCGTTCAGGCCGCAATGATCGCCCGTGACATGGGGCGACCGGTGCAACTCCTATGGTCGCGGCTGGAGGATGTCATCCAGGATCGACCGAGCGCGCCGGCGCGCGCGCGCATGGCCGCCAAGGTCGGGCGCAATGGCGCGATCGAAGGCTGGCTGGCAAAGGTTGCCGCGCCCTGCGCGATGACACAGACATGGGCGCGCATCGCCGACGGCAAGCTGCCGCATGAAGCCGCGCAGGACGGGGCCGAAAGTGCGAACCGGCTCGCCGTCGCGGGCATGGTGCCGCCCTACGCCATTCCCAATTGGGCGATCGATCATTATCCGGCCGATGTCGGCCTGCCGCTTGGCTTCATGCGCGGCAATGCGCGTCTGCATGGCACCTTCTTCACCGAAAGTTTCATCGACGAACTGGCGCATCTTGCCAATATCGAGCCCATGTCCTTCCGCATCCAGATGCTGGGCGGCAATCCCCGCCTGGCGCACTGCCTCACCACCGCGGCCGCGATGGGGGGCTGGCAGGGCGGCGTGGCCGGCAGCGGGCAGGGGATGGCGGCGCACATGATCAACGGGGCCTATGCCGCCGTCATGGTGGAAGCGTCCATGTCGGGTGACCGGCTTTCGGTCGGCCGGATCATCGCCGCCGTCGACGCTGGCGATCCGGTGCATCCCGATATCGCCCGCCAGCACATCGAAAGCGGCCTTGTCTTCGGCCTCGCCTTCGCAACCGGCGCATCAGTTTCTTATGCGCACGGCCTCCCGACCCGCGCTATCCTGGGCCGAATGAACCTGCCACGATTGGCCGACATAGGAGAGGTATCCGTCGAGATGATCCGCAGCACGGCCGATCCCGCCGGCACCAGCGATCTCGTCGCGCCGCTTATGGCTCCCGCCATCGCCAACGCCCTTTATACATGGACTGGCCAGCGCATCCGCAGCCTGCCCCTTGTAGGAACGCCATGACCCCGCCAGCCGATCATCCCGTCATCCCCGCGCCAATGGTGGGTGTGCTGCTCATCAATTTAGGCACGCCGGATGCGCCAGACCCTGTTTCGGTCCGCCGCTATCTGGCCGAATTTCTCTCCGACCGGCGTGTCGTGGAAATTCCGCCATTGCTGTGGCAACCGATCCTGCGCGGCGCGATCCTGACGACGCGGCCGAAAAAATCGGCCCACGCCTATCAACAGGTCTGGATGACGGAAGGGTCGCCGCTCGCCGTCTACACGCGCGCCACTGCGCAGGCGCTTCAGGATGCTATGGGGGGCGGCGTGCTTGTCGACTGGGCAATGCGCTATGGCAATCCCGCCATCGGCGAGCGGCTGAAGGCGATGAAGCAAGCCGGGTGCGATCGTATATTGCTGGCGCCGCTTTATCCGCAATATAGCGGTGCAACGACCGCCACTGCCAATGACGCGGCCTTTGCGGCCCTCGCAAAGATGCGCTGGCAACCGGCCGTGCGCACGCTGCCGCCCTATCATGACGATCCTGCCTATATCGGCGCCCTGCGCCGCTCGATCGAAGGGGCCATCACCGCCTTGTCCTTCCGCCCCGATGCGCTGCTCGCCAGCTTTCATGGCATGCCCGAAAGGACGCTGAAACTGGGCGACCCCTATCACTGTCATTCGGTCAAGACCGCGCGCCTGCTGGGGGAGGCCTTGTCAATACCGGTCCATATGAGTTTCCAGTCGCGCTTCGGGCGGGCCAAATGGCTTGAGCCTGAGACCGAAGCAACACTGGCCAAATTGGTGCGTGAAGGTGTCCGAAACATTGCCGTGGCAACACCAGGCTTTTCAGCGGACTGCCTTGAGACGCTCGAAGAGATTGCCATGCGCGCAAAAGAGGCTTTTTTGGCCGCTGGCGGGGAAAATTTCGCCTATTTGCCCTGTCTAAACGCATCCGCGGAGGCTATCACCCTTTACCAGAGGCTTATAGGCCGCGAACTTTCGGGTTGGATGGACTGACCCCTGTTTGGAAGAGGACGCTGATATGTCGAGAGTGGCGATCGTAACCGGCGGTACGCGGGGCATCGGGGAGGCGATCAGTCTCGCGCTCAAGGAAATGGGTTATGCCGTCGCCGCCAACTACGCCGGCAACGATGAAAAGGCCAAGGCGTTCACGGACAAGACCGGCATTGCCGCTTTCAAATGGGACGTGGGCGACCATCAGGCGTGCCTCGACGGCTGCGCGCAGGTTGCCGAAGCGCTTGGGCCTGTCGATATCGTCGTCAACAATGCCGGCATCACCCGCGATGGCGTGCTCGCCAAGATGAGCTTCGACGACTGGAACGAGGTCATGCGCATCAATCTTGGCGGCTGCTTCAATATGGCGAAGGCCTGTTTCGGCGGCATGCGCGAAAGGGGTTGGGGCCGCATCGTCAATATCGGTTCGATCAATGGCCAGGCGGGGCAATATGGCCAGGTCAATTATGCGGCCGCCAAGTCGGGCATCCATGGCTTTACCAAGGCGTTGGCGCAGGAAGGCGCCAAATATGGCGTGACGGTCAATGCCATCGCGCCCGGCTATATCGACACCGACATGGTCGCGGCCGTACCTGCTCCTGTGCTGGAAAAGATCGTCGCCAAGATCCCGGTCGGCCGGCTGGGGCAGGCCCATGAAATCGCGCGCGGCGTCGCCTTTTTCTGTAGCGAGGATGGCGGCTTCGTGACCGGCAGCACGCTGTCGATCAACGGCGGCCAGCATATGTATTGATGGACATGGGCGACCTTGACGATCCTGACGGGTCGCCCTTCGCCCCGCCGGTGAAGCGGAGCGTCACCATCGCCGGCCACCAGACCGCCATCAGTCTGGAACCCATATTCTGGGACGCGCTACGCCGCGCGGCCGGCGACCGATCCATTCCCGTCAACGCCCTGATCGCACGGATCGACCTTGCGCGCATGGCGGCCGACCCAGCGCCCAATCTGGCGAGCGCAATCCGCTGCTGGCTGTTTCGGCGGCTGGCGGCAATTGGTGATAAGAATTAGTTGCAATAGCATTTGACTATAAGAACGATTCGCAATAGCAGCCTCCTCGACAATATGGGGGAGACTATCCATGTCCAAAATCGCATCCACCTCTTTTCTTGCGCTCGGCTGCGTCGGCGCTCTGGCCTTTTCCGGTGCCGCGCAGGCGCAGGCGCAGGGGGATGAAACCGCCCGCAAACTGGGCGGAATGACTGTCACCGACACCGCTATCGACGAGCCTGCGATCAAGGTCGACAAGCCGGAATCACCCAAATATGTGCGCCCGCTGCTGGACATGCCGCAGACGATTACCATCGTTGGCAACCAAACCATCCAGAAGCAGAATTTGCTGACCCTGCGCGATGTTTTGTCGACGATCCCCGGCATCACCTTCGGCGCGGGTGAAGGCGGCGGCGGCTATGGTGACAATATCAATCTGCGCGGTCAGAGTGCCAATACCGATATCAGCATTGATGGGGTGCGCGACAGCGCGCAATATAGCCGCACTGACCCGTTCAATATCGAACAGATCGAAGTCACCAACGGCGCCAATTCCGTTTATGGCGGGTCCGGAGCGATTGGCGGCAACATCAATATCGTCACCAAGCGGCCCAAGGGCTATGATGAGACGCTGGTTCAGGGCGGTATCGGCACGTCTGACTATTATCGCGCGACGATCGACAGCAATGTGCGCGTGTCCGATTTCGCGGCCGTGCGGCTCAATGCCATGTATCATGAAAATGACGTGCCGCGCCGCGACGTCGATCGCTACGAACGTTGGGGCGTTGCGCCCTCTGTGAAGCTTGGACTTGAAGGGCCAACCTCGCTGACGCTGCTCTACACCCATCAGGAAGATCAGAACACGCCGCTATACGGTGTGCCCTATTACAAAAATGCCTTTCACGACGGTATTCTGCCTGGCGTGCCCTACAGCGGCTATTATGGCTATCGCAATCTGGACAAGCAGGACCAGACGATCGATCAGGCCACCGCGATCTTCGATCATCGCTTCAGCGACGTCTTTTCCATCCGTAATCTGTCGCGCTGGCAGCGGGTTGAACAGGAGCTGATCGTCAATCCGCCACAGGGCGATTATTGCCTGGCCAGCGGTGTGCTGGCGAATGGCGATCCCTGCTCGGATACGCAGGTGCCCGGCACCTATTATCCTCGAGGACCACGGGGCGGCTTCCGCAATACCGAGAACCAGACCCTCTACAACCAGCTTGATCTGACCTTTGTCATTTCAGGTGGTCATAGCCTGGTGATCGGCACGTCCGCGCTGCAGGAAGATTACACGCTCGACAGCGGCAACGTGCTGCGCAATGTCGGCGGTGCCTTGCCCAACCCGACGCTCGATCCGATCGACATCAGCAATCCCGATGCCATCTATACCGGGCCCGTCAATCCGATCCGCACCCGGCGCGATGACGGCGACCTGTTCAACGTCGCCGCCTATGCCTTCGCAGCGGTCAAGATCGTGGAGCAGGTCGAACTCAATGGCGGTATCCGCTGGGAGCATAATCGTGCCCGTTTCCGGTCAGACAGCATCGCGACACCGGCGCTTGGCGGCGCATATAGCTCCGGCGCGCGGCAGCAGTCCACGGACGACCTCTTTTCCTACCGCGTCGGTCTGGTGTTCAAGCCTGTCGACTATGCCAGCCTGTATGTCGCTTACGGCAATTCGAAGAACCCGGTGAGCACCACCGTGCGATCGGGCTGCGGACTTGCCGATGAAGGCAATAACTTCACCGACCCCTGCAACATCAAGCCTGAACAGGCAGTCAATTACGAAATTGGCGGCAAGATCGATTTGTTCGACCGCCAGTTGCAATTGAGCGCGGCGTTGTTCCGTAACGAGCGCACCAACTACCGGGTCACGTCCAATGACCCGTTGGTCGGCGATTTGGCCGTCAATGACGGACGCAACCGGGTCAATGGCGTGACGCTGGGCGCCACTGGCAACATAACGCCCGCCTGGACGATCTTCGCCAATTATACCTATCTGGACACCAAGGTAATCCAGAGCATTTCCGATTATCAGAAATCGCAGGGTGTGGTCGATCTTCAGGCCGGCAACCCCATGACGAACAATCCGAAGCATTCGGGCAGTCTGTTCACGACCTACACGCTGCCGTTCGGGCTGCAACTGGGCTATGGCCTGACCTATCAGGGCAGCTGGTATCTTTCCAATGCGACTGGTGCGCCGATGTACAAGACGGACGATTATCTGGTCCATCGGGCGATGCTCTCCTATCCGGTCACGGAAAGTCTGACTGCGCAGCTCAATGTCCAGAATTTCACCAATGAGAAATATTTCACCAGCGTACGCAACAATGGCTGGGCCAATCCAGGGGAGGGGCGGTCCTGGGTCCTGACGCTCAATTACAAGATTTGACGTAGGTTTGGGCCGCGAGCGGCGGATCAATTGGCCTTGGCTCGATCCGCCGCCCCATTTTGTTGGCTTGCAAACGCCGCAATTGATTCGCATTAGTCTTCGCGCTATCGCGGGCTGACGGAAAGGGAGGCGCTGTCATGCTGCAAGCGGCAAGCGAGCCGAGCGATACGGACGATGTGGCGATCATCTTCGAGCCAGTGGTGAACGTCGCCAGCGTTCGGACCATGTCGCAACGGTCTGTGCCCGGTGAACGCTACGGAGTCCGTTCTCGTCCGAATGTGCCTGTGATCATTACGATCCTGTTGATCCACATCCTGCTGATTGGCGCGCTGGTGCAGATTCGCAGCCATGTTACCAAGGCGCAGGACGCGTCACTGACTGTCGTCAACCTTAGTCCGCCACCCCCGCCGCCCGCTGAGGAAGCGCCGCCCCCGCCGCCGTCCCGGCCCGAAGTGGTCGCGCCGCCGCCGATCGTGCAGACACCGGTGCCGCCGGCACCCCAGATACGCACGACACCGGACGTATCGCCTCCGCAATCTCCAACACCGGTCGCGATCGCCGTTCCTGCTCCTTCGCCGGTCGTCGCCGCGCCGGTCGCGGCGCCCAGCCTAGTCCAGGGGGGCGACCTTGGCGCGCAGATGATTGCCGGCAAGCCGCCCCGTTATCCGGTTGAAAGCCGTCGCAAGCGGGAGCAAGGCACTGTTGTCTTGACCCTGACATTGGGTCTGGACGGTGCGGTTGAAAATCTGGTCGTTACGCAGAGCAGCGGCTTTTCCCGGCTCGACAAGGCTGCCAGCGAAGCGGTGCGCGGCTGGCGCTGGAAGCCGGTGCTGCGCAGCGGCCAACCGGTGCGCGTGCGTGGCGTCGTGGAAATCCCCTTCATCCTGCGGACCGACGCCGCCTGACGGACAGCCCTTCAGCCCATGCTCATCCCCATTCCCGACCTACTCGACGCTGCCGGCGTCGCCGCCATTCGCGACTTGATCGACGCCGCCGATTGGGTCGATGGCAACATCACCTCCGGCCACCAGTCGGCCCTCGCCAAGCATAATCTGCAATTGCCCGAAGACAGCCTGGCCGCGAAGCGAGCCGGCCAGATGATCCTCGACGCACTCGGACAATCGCCACTGTTCATCGCGGCGGCGCTGCCGCTGCGCATCTTTCCGCCGCTGTTCAACAGCTATGCGGGTGGGCAATCCTTTGGCGTCCATGTCGACAATGCCGTGCGCATTCAGGCCGGCACGGGCTTTCGCGTGCGGTCTGACCTGTCCGTTACCGTGTTTCTGGAACCGCCCGAAGCCTATGAGGGTGGCGAGTTGACGATCGAAACCCAGTTTGGCGTGCAGCAGGTGAAGCTCCCGGCCGGGCACGCAGTCCTCTACCCTTCATCCTCGCTCCATCGTGTGGAGCCGGTGACAAGCGGGCGACGGGTTGCCAGTTTCTTCTGGCTCCAGTCGATGATCCGCGACGATGCGGCGCGGCAGATGCTGTTCGACCTGGATCGCAGCGTCCAGGGTATCGCCGCGCAGCTGGGGCAGGATCATGTGGAAGTTATCCGCCTGACCGGCGTCTACCATAATCTGCTGCGGCGCTGGGCCGACGTCTAGGCCGCGCGCGGCTCAGATGTCCTGCGCGATGCGGCCATACAGGTCCGGCCGGCGATCGCGAAAGAAGCCCATGCCCGCGCGATGGATGCGCGCGCGTTCCAGGTCGAGCGTTGCGACCAGCGCACCATGGTCCTTCGCATCCGCTTCCGACACATAGTCGCCCCATTCGTCGCTGATGAAGCTGTGGCCGTAGAAGCTCTGGCCGTCTTCCTCACCAATGCGATTTGCGGCGATCACCGGCATGCAATTGGACACGGCATGACCGATCATCGCCCGCCGCCACATGCGGCTGGTGTCAAGGTCCGCATCATAGGGTTCGGAGCCGATGGCGGTAGGGTAGAAGAGCATTTCGGCCCCCATCAACGCCATGCACCGTGCGGTTTCGGGATACCATTGGTCCCAGCAGATGCCGACGCCGATCGTGCCGTACCGCGTCTTCCACACCTTGAAGCCGCTGTTGCCAGGCCGGAAATAATATTTCTCCTCATAGCCCGGCCCGTCGGGGATATGGCTCTTGCGATAGACGCCCATGATCTCCCCTTGATCATCGATCATGGCGAGCGAGTTATAATGATGGTGGCCGTCGCGCTCGAAATAGCTGGTGGGGATATAGACGCCTAGCTCTTTCGCCAGCTTGCGCATGTCCTGCACGGCGGGGTGCTCGTCCGTCGGCAGCGCGTTGGCGAACAGCGCTTCGTCCTCCACGCGGCAGAAATAGGGGCCTTCGAACAACTCCGGCGGCAGGATGATCTTGGCCCCGCGCATCGCCGCCTTGCGCACATGATCGGCGACCAGAGCGATATTGTCAGCCCTGTCGTCGGAAAAGGAAAGCTGAAGTGCGGCGACGGTAACCTTGGTCATTCTGTTTCCCGATAGATCAGAGCGATGGCATCTGCTGGCTGCAGCAATGAAAGCTGCCGCCGCCCGACAATATGGCGTCGCTGCGCAATCCTACAATCTCCCGACCCGGAAAGAAGGCGCGGAAGGCGTCGAGCGCCGCCTGGTCGTTGGGCTGGCCATAAATGGGCACGATGACAGCGGCGTTTCCGATATAGAAATTCATGTAGCTTGCCGGAATCGGCTCGCCATCGACCAGCACAAGCCCGGGCGAGGGGACATCCACTACCTCCAGCCCGTAAGCCTGTGCGCGGGCGCGCGCGTCGGCGTAGATGGCGGCATTGGGATCGTCCGGGGTCGTGGCGACGGGAAGCGCCAGAACGCCCGGCGCAACGAAACGCGCCAGATTGTCGACATGCCCGTCGGTATGATCGTTGCGCAATCCGTCGCCCAGCCACAGCATGTCCGACAGGCCCAGGCTTCCCGCCAGCAATGTTTCGATCTTCCCGCGATCGAGGTCGGGATTGCGATTGGGGTTGAGCAGGCATTGCTCGGTCGTCACGAACAGGCCCGTGCCGTCGGTGTCGATCGCCCCGCCTTCGAACACCCAATTTTGTGTTGACGTGGGAAGGTCGGTGGTCGCCGCCAGCCGCGCGCCGATATCCTCATCGCCCGGCATTTGATATTTGCCGCCCCAGCCGTTGAAGCCGAAATCGACCAGCGCGCGTCCGCCTGTGCCGTTCAGGACGGCGATCGGCGCGGTGTCGCGCAGCCATACGTCGCCGAGGTTCGCGACAACGATGCGGACAGATGCATCGACCATTGCGCGGGCGGCCTTTGCGTCCTCTTCATGGGCGACGACCAGCCGCACCTGCTCGCCCTTGCCGCCGCAATGAAGGGCGTTGGCAAAGGCGGCGATCTGCTGGCGTGCGCCATCGAATGCGCCGGGCCATTCGGCAGGGTTGGTCGGAAAGCCGATCCACGTCCAGTCGTGCGGCGCCCATTCGGCGGGCATGCGGAAGGTCATGTGCAATATCCTTGCCCGGCCTGACGCGCCGGATCATGATGGGTCGGAAAGGGTGCGCGCTCCATAACGCGCGATCACGGATCTGGACAGAGGGTTGCGATGATGAAGGCGGGTATCCCGACAGTGGCGATGGCCTTGCTGCTGTCGCTTTCGCTGTCGGGCAAGGCATGGGCGGACGAACTGCCCGAATGGCTGACTGGCGAATGGGTCCAGCAGCGCGGCGATCGCTGGGCGGAAGAAGTGTGGACGCTGCCGCGCGGCGGCACGATGATCGGCGTTGGCCGCAACGGGCGCGGCGAAAGCCTGTTGGGCTGGGAGGTCATCCGCATCGTCCGCGATGGGGCGGGCGATGTGATGCTCTATGCCGCGCCCGATGGTGGACCGGCGACGCCATTCAAGCAGGCCGAGCAGGGGGTGCGCGACATCAGTTTCGCCAACCCCGATCATGAGTATCCGCAACGCATCCGCTATTGGCGCGAAGGACGGCTGTTGATGGCGGAAACGTCGCGCATGGATGGATCGCAAACCCAGAGTTGGACCTATTCCCCGGCCGGGAAATAGGTCCTCTCCTCTGGCTTATTGACCGGCGCGATCCTTGTCGCGGATGGCGCGAAACTCATCGCCCTCGACCCAATTGGGCCAGTCGGTCGTTTCGGCGAGCGCGCGACCCACGTCATAATAAAGTTTGAGGTCAGCCGCGACACCGCTCCAGTCCCAATTGGGATCATATTCGTCCTTGGGGCCATGATAGCGGTTCTTGGTATAATCCTCGGCCGCCGCCATGCCGGCGGCGGTGCCGCCATTCACCAGATCCTCGCCGCCTTCAAAATAGAGCATCGGCAGACCATGCTTGGCGAAGCTGAAATGGTCCGAGCGATAATAATAGCCCTTCTCCGGCGTCGGCTCCACCGTCGCGACCCGGCCCTGCGCGGCCAGAGCGCGGTCCAGATAGGCGTCTAGCTGCGACTTGCCCTTGCCAATTACGACGACATTCTTTGCCAGACCGGCGACACTGAGCGCGTCCATGTTTACGCCGCCGACGGTCCTGGAAAAGGGGAAGACCGGGTTTTCGCCATAATAAGCCGACCCCAGCAGCCCCGATTCCTCCGCCGTCACCGCCAGGAAGACCTGGCTCCGGTCGGTCGGCCCAGCCTTCACATTCGCTTCCGCCAGGGCGACGAGCGCAGCCGTGCCGGTGGCGTTGTCGACCGCGCCGTTGCAGATGTCGTCGCCGTCGGGCGCGGCCTGGCATCGGCCCAGATGATCCCAATGGGCGCTGTAGAGGACATATTCGTCCGGGCGCGTCTTGCCGGGCAGCAGGGCAACGACATTCTTCGAGCTATGCTTGCGCAGGTCATTGTCGAAGGAGACGTTCGCCTTGACGCCCGCCAGCGGCACTGCCTTGAATCCGGGCTGCTTGGCGGCACGCATCTGCGCGTCCAGATCCATGCCCGCGCTGGCGAACAGCGCCTGCGCCTTGTCCTTCTGGATCCAGCCGATCGCGGCGGACTGGTCGGCATTGCCATTGGCGCTGTCGGCGACATGCTGCGCACCGGTCCAACTGGACTGAACGACGTTCCAGCCATAGGCGGCAGGCACCGTGTCGTGCACGATGATCGCGGCGGCGGCGCCCTGTCGGGCCGCTTCCTCATATTTATAGGTCCAGCGGCCATAATAGGTCATGGCCCTGCCGTTGAAGATGCCCTCAAGGCCGCTTGTCTCATAGTCGGGATCATTGACCAGGATGATGACCGTCTTGCCCTTCACATCGACGCCGGCATAATCGTTCCAGCCCTTTTCGGGCGCGTTGATGCCATAACCCACGAACACGACCGGGCTGTCCTTCACCGCGATATGCGGCTGGGCCGTGCGATAGGTGCCGATCACCATTTCCGGGCCATAGGCGGCGGTGACGGGAGCTTTTCCACCGCTAAAGCGCAGCGGAGACACATTTTTTGCGGTGATTTCGACCAGCGGGACATCCTGGAACCAGCTGCCATTGTTACCGGGCTTGAGCCCCAGCCTGGCAAATTCCGACGACAGCAGCGCCAGCGTCTTCTCCTCCCCGGCCGATCCGGGCGCGCGGCCTTCATAGGCGTCCGAGGACAATAGCTGCACCAGCCGTTTCATCGTGTCGATGGATGGTGTCACGCCGGAAGCAGCAGGCTGAGCCGACGCGCTTTCTGGCGGCGCGTCGGACATGGTGGTGCAGGCCGGAAGAGCCAATATGGCGGCGATCGCCAGAATGGAACTGCGCATGACTATGTCCCCTTTTTCTTATCGGTAAAGGGGTGATGCCACTGGGCAGCGGGGAGAGCAAGCAAGCCGTTGCCAATATGTCCGCCTTGGCTTAGCCACCGGAATCGAGGGGATTTTGTGGGGGAATATTGGAGATGAGGGGAATCGCGAAAGCTGCGTGCATCGCGCTCTGGTTGGCGGGATCGGCTGCCACGGCTTTGGCGCAGGGGCAACCCGATGCCTTGGCCAAGGCCTTTGGGGCGCGTGAAACCATTTCGTCGGCCAGCCTGTCGCCTGATGGCCGAACGATCGCGCTGATCGCTTCGGGACCCGGACGGACAAGTCGCGCCTATGTTCTTGAGGCGCGCGAAGGCGCTGACATAAAGGTCGTTGCCTCGACCAGCGGTCGGCCCGAATATCTCCAGCGCTGTGACTGGGTATCGGCCGACCGTCTTGCCTGCCAGATATTTGGCGAGCAACGCTATGGCGATGATGTCTATGGCTCTTCCAATGTCTTTTCCGTCAGCGCCAATGGTGCAGACACCAAATTGCTGAGCCAGCGGCGCGGTGCGAATGCGCTGAGCTATGATTTCAGGGGCGGCGATGTGATCGATCTGCTGCCCGGCGATGAGGACGCCGTTCTCATGACACGATCCTATGTGCCCGAAGCCACGGCTGGCAGCCTCATTGAAAAGAAGCTGGAAGGGTTGGGCGTTGACCGGATCGACACCCGCAGTGGCTCGGCCAAGCGGATCGAATCTCCTGATAAACTGGCGGTCGATTACGTCTCTGACGGGCAGGGCCAGGTCCGCATCATGGCGCTTCAGGAAAACCGCACGTCCGGTTATGCCAAAGGCACCTATAAATTTCTCTATCGGCCGGTGGGAAAGTCGGGATGGAGCAATTTGTCCCTATACGATACGCGGGACAATAGCGGTTTCTACCCGGTTGCCGTCGATCCGACAAAGAACGTCGCTTATGGGTTTGAAAAGATGAATGGTCGCGATGCGTTGGTCACGGTCGCGCTGGACCCAAGTCTTGCCAAGACGGTCATATTCTCGCGCCCGGACGTGGATGTGAGCGCGCTAATCCGGGTGGGTCGCGACCGGCGCGTAGTCGGCGCCAGCTACGTCACCGACCATCGCCAGGCAGTCTATTTCGACGAACAGGCAAACGCGCTGGTGTCGTCGCTGGGCAAGGCATTGGGCGGCAAGGCCATCAACATCAGCGACATGAGCAGCGACGGCAACCGCGTCCTGATCTGGGCTGGCAGCGATGTCGATCCCGGGCAATATTATCTGTTCGATCGCGCAGCGCGAAAATTGTCTCCGGTCATGCCTGATCGCCCAGAACTTGCCGGACGCACGCTCGCCGTCATGCAGTCGATCCAGTATCAGGCGGGCGACGGCACGATGATCCCGGCCTATCTCACGCTTCCGCCCGGCAAAGAGACGGCAAAGGGCCTGCCGGCTATCGTCCTGCCCCATGGCGGCCCGGAAGCGCGGGACGAATGGGGTTTCGACTGGATGGTCCAATATTATGCGGCACGCGGTTTCGCCGTGCTGCAACCGCAGTTTCGCGGCTCGGCTGGCTTTGGCGAGGCATGGCTGATGCGCAACGGCTATCGTTCGTGGCGGACCGCAATCAGTGACGTTGTCGATGCCGGGCGCTGGCTGGTGGCGCAGGGCATCGCTAACCCCGATAAGCTGACGATCGCGGGCTGGTCTTATGGCGGGTACGCAGCATTGCAGGCGCAGGCGGTCGATCCTGCGCTGTTCAAGGCAGTGGTGGCGATCGCGCCGGTGACGGATTTTGCCGATCGGATGCGGCGCAGCCAATATAGCGCCGACTATCTGCTGCAACAGCAGCGCATGGGAACCGGGCCGGAGGCTGCAGAGGCGTCCCCGTCCAATCATGCCGCCGCATTTCGCGCACCGGTGCTGATGTTCCACGGCACCGACGACAGCAATGTCGACATAAGCCAGGCGCGGATCATGCAAGCCAAATTGCAGGGAGCCGGCAAGCGCAGCCAGTTGATCACCTATGACGGATTGACTCACAGCCTGATGGACAGCGATGCGCGCGCGGACATGTTGCAGAGGAGCGCAGATTTCCTGATGGCCGCTGGAAAATAGCGCCTGTTTTTCTACGCCAGCATCATTTCAAGCGCCGGGGTCAGATGTTCGCGCGGTCCGTTATCGGTGCGCACGATCATACGGGCGGCGAGGCCATGTTCGCGCGCGAGGCTCAGACCTTTTCCGGGGCCGGCGACAGTGATCGCCGTGGCCCAGGCGTCCGCCATCATGGCGCTGTCGTGCAGCACGGTGACGCAAGCGACGCCATTTTGGATCGGCGCGCCTGTCCCTGGGTCGATGCTGTGGGACAGTCGCTTGCCCGCGACCATATGAAAACGCCGATAGTCGCCTGATGTGGCGATCGCCAGTCCGCTCAGGGCCACGCGCATCGGTGGCAATGCCATGCCGGGTGGCGTTTCCATATCCACCCACCATGGCTGGATATCCGGCTTGACGCCTGCCCCCCGCAATTCGCCGCCAATCTCGATCAGGAAATTGGCTGCCCCCAGTACTCGCAGGGCGTCGGCCACGGCATCGACGGCAAAGCCCTTGGCGATGCCCGAAAAATCCAGCGCCACATCGGCAAGGCGGCGAGCGCCATGATCGCCCACTTCAACAGAAGTGGCGGCGCTACCGCATGCGGGGGCTTCGTCGGCGACGTGCGGGCCGAAGCCACATTGACCGACCAGTTGGCCAAGGGCGGGATCGAACGCGCCGCCCGACAATCGCGAAATGTCCATTCCGGTGCGAAGCACTGTCATCATTTCGACAGGCAAGGTCATCCAGGCGCCGATCGGCTGCCGGTTGAAGCGGCTGATGACCGAATCTGCGTCCCAATTGCTCATCTGGGCGATGACCATGTTCAGCTTCGTCCTGATGGTCATCTCCGCATCTGCCGGCGGATCGACGATCGATGCGGACCATGTCGTGCCCATCGTCGGGCCGGTAAACCCCGTGATCGCACCCAGCCTTTGCCTGCCGCCGAAAATTTCGGGCGACAGGCCTGGCGCGATCGCAATGCGAGGGGCGGTCGTGACAGTGACGGTCAGGGCGCCTGCACCTCAAGCGTCGTAACGTAGGAGGCCCGCCGCTGGCTTGGCGGTGCATCGGCTTCGCCAGCGCCTTCGCGCCGGCCGCCCACAGTGGCATTCAGCCAGAACATGCCAGGTTCCGGCCAGGTAACGGCAATCTTGCCGTCCTGGTCGGCGGTCAGGTCCATCTGCCCCAGGCTGTCGCGGTAGCGAATGCCGCCAGGGATCACTGTGACGCTCAGGCCCGATGCCGGCTTCCCGTCTAGCAGGAACTGAAAGGTCGCCGCTTCGCCCGCAACAAGATCATTGGGATGCGTGACCGGCACCATTTCGATGCCGTCGCCCTTCGGCCTGAACAGATTGGTGGTGGGCGCACCCAAGGTCACGAAAATTTCGTTGCGGTTGATGGACTCATTGGCCTGCACGTCGGTCGCGCCTGCGGGAAGAGCACTGGCCAGCTTGTCCCTGGTGATGCCACGGGGCAAGCGTTCCCGCTTCCCGTTCAGCATATAGCTGCCCATCAGGCGGTTCGCCACCGAGGCGATGCGGTAGGTTCCAGGCTTGGTCAAATGGACGTCGAACGTCGAGCGGTAGCGGCCCTTGGCGCCGTTTTCGATCGTCCCCGCGGCACCATCCGGCTCGGTAATTACGATGCCATCTATCGGTAGCGGGAAATGCTCGAAATAGAACAGGTCGTTGGAAATGGCGGCATCGACCGTGACCCAGCTTTCCGTGCCAGAAAGCGATGTCGCCGAAGGCAGCATCCATTGGCGATGCGCCTGCGCCAGGCCCGGTGTCAGCAGCAACGCAGCAATTGCTGCGGTCCATAAAGTCCTTTTCATCATCGCCCCCTTCATTTGCCGAATGTCAATGTGATGGCACCCAGTTCGCTTGCGCCCTTTGCCCGGACGGTCGTCCCGGGCTTTGGCGGCCAGGCGAAAGGCAGGCGCAGCACTTCACGTCCGCCCACTTCACGCGCCGCTTCAACGATCATCGTGTAATTGCCGGGTGTCAGAGACCCGAGCGGCCCCTTGCCCGAAGTGAAGGCGAGCTTCTGTTCGCCAGGCGCCCGAGTCGCGCCAGTCACGCCATCGGCCGGGAACGTCATCGTTCGACCCGAGGCCCGCCACCATTGCCGCACATCGCGCAGCCATTTGGCGCCTTCGCCATTGCGCATGTCATAATCATACCAGACCGACAGGGTGCGTGGTGTAGCGCCCTGCTTTTCGATCCACACGGCGACATAGGGTCGGTGATATTCGGCGACGGTGAGGCGCGGGATGGTGATGGACATGGTCAGCGTTTGAGCGTGGGCGGGCAAAGCGGCGGCACTGGCCGCCCCGGCGGCCGCACCGGTCAAAAGCAAGGAGTGACGAAGCTGCATGGGTGATGATCCCTTCAATGAATGAAGATGATGGCGACGATGGCCGGGATGGCGAGGCCGGCAGCCACCAGCGGCCATGTGCTGGGACGCCTGCGCGCATGGAGTTGCAGCAGCAGCAGTCCGGTGAGCGCGAACAGGAAGCAGGCCACAGCAAAAATATCGATAAACCATTTCCACGCCGATCCCGCGTTGCGGCCCTTGTGGAGGTCATTGAGGTAACTGATCCAGCCGCGGCTCGTGCTTTCGCTTGTCACCTTGCCGCTATGGCGGTCGATTGCGACCCAGCCGTCGCCACCGGGGCGAGGCAAGGCCAGGTAGACTTCGTCCGCCGACCATTCGGCATCGGCCCCGCCGCTTTGGCCCATTTCCTCATCCAGCCAGAGCCGCACACCGTCGGGCAACGGCTTTTTGGCGTCCGGCGCGTCACTGACGGCGATCTGCGCCAGCAAGGGGGCGGGCAGGGTGCCGCTTCGCTCAACAATAGTGGGCGCGCCTTCGACGTCGGCGGCGTGGTTGAGAGTGATGCCGGTGAAGGCGAACAACAAGAGCCCGATCAGGCTGACGGCCGAACTGATCCAATGCCAGCTGTGCAGTTGCTTCATCCAGAAGGCCTTGGCGCCGCGTCTGGTCTTTTCCCCTTTGCCTCTGCTTGGGGTGTGGGAAGTGCCATGCATCGAGATAAGTCGCCCCGTATCAACACCGTCGCAATAACGCGAACGACTCGCAGTTGCAACGGATTCTCGCCGGCAGGAACGTCATAGCGGGAAATGCCGCTCATCGCGCCGTGGAAAGCCGATGATCCACCGCGTCGCACCAAGTCGTTTTCTTGACGTTATGACGTTGCCGGTCTAGCGTAAGCGCTGTCCCAGCCCCA
>NZ_DJDV01000011.1:0-209 GCF_002431195.1 Sphingobium sp. UBA5915
TCATGATCTTAAATCTCCTCTTGCGACCCGATTAAAGCACACCGGCTTCGGTCTTGAGCTTTTCGACAAGCTCCGCCATGCTGCCAACCTTGATGCCTGCCTTGCGGCCGGCCGGTTCCTCGGTCTTCAGCACCTTCAGGCGCGGCGCGATATCGACGCCGAGATCGGCAGGGCTCTTCCTGTCGAGCGGCTTCTTCTTTGCCTTCATG
>NZ_DJDV01000011.1:511-690 GCF_002431195.1 Sphingobium sp. UBA5915
CGGCTCGTTCAGGCGCAGGTCCGTCGTCACCACGGCCGGAAGCTTCAGTTCCACGGTCTGGAGACCGCCATCCACTTCGCGGGTCACGGCAACCGTGCCGTCGCCGACCGCCACCTTCGAGGCGAAGGTCGCCTGCGGGTAGCCCGTCAGCGCCGACAGCATCTGGCCGGTCTGGTTCG
>NZ_DJDV01000011.1:1022-4088 GCF_002431195.1 Sphingobium sp. UBA5915
CCACCGCCTTCAGCAGCTTGGCCACGCCAAGCGGCTCGACCGTCTCGTCGGTCTCGATCAGGATCGCCCGGTCCGCGCCCATCGCCAGCGCCGTGCGCAGCGTTTCCTCGGCCTTCGCCGGGCCGATCGAAACCGCGATCACTTCGCTCGCCTTGCCCGCTTCCTTCAATCGCAGTGCCTCTTCCACTGCAATCTCGTCGAACGGGTTCATCGACATCTTAACATTCGCCAACTCAACGCCAGAACCATCCGTCTTCACGCGGATCTTCACGTTGTAATCAACAACCCGCTTTACGGGCACGAGTAGCTTCATAAGGCTTCCTCCTTCAGCTCAGACGTTTTCGAGTGCGATGGCGATGCCCTGGCCGACACCGATACACATGGTGGCGAGTGCTTTCTTCTTGCCATTCAATGACAATTCGAGCGCCGCCGTCCCGGCAATCCGTGCACCCGACATGCCGAGCGGATGCCCCAGTGCGATCGCCCCGCCATTCGGGTTCGCACGTGGATCGTCATCGTCGATCCCGAGCTGGCGGAGCGTCGCTAGGCCTTGGGAGGCAAAGGCTTCGTTGAGTTCGATCACATCAAGATCGGCAGTGGTCCAGCCGATACGGGCCAGAAGCTTCTGTGACGCCGGTGCCGGACCGATGCCCATGATACGTGGGGGAACACCCGCCGTCGCACCTCCGATGATGCGGGCGATCGGGGTCAGGCAGTATTTGTTCACCGCCGCAGCCGAGGCGATGATGAGGGCCGCCGCGCCATCATTGACACCCGATGCGTTGCCAGCGGTCACCGTCGCGCCGTCCATGCGGTTGACCGGCTTCAGCTTGGCAAGCGCTTCCATGCTCGTGGCGCGGGGATGTTCATCCTTCGCGACGATTAGCGGGTCACCCTTCTTCTGGGGAATGGTGACGGGCACAATCTCTTTCTCCAAACGGCCGTTTGCCTGCGCCGCTGCGGCCTTTTCCTGACTTCGAACGGCAAAGGCGTCCTGGTCCTCGCGAGCGACATTGTAGTCGATGGCGACATTGTCGCCTGTCTCGGGCATAGAATCGACGCCGTATGCGGCCTTCATGGCCGGATTGACGAAGCGCCAGCCGATGGTCGTGTCGTAGATCTCGGCGTTGCGGGAGAAGGCGCTGCCGGCCTTGGGCATGATGAAGGGCGCGCGGCTCATGCTTTCGACGCCTCCGGCGATCATCAGTTCCGCTTCGCCGGACTTGATGGCGCGGGCAGCCGTGATGACGGCATCCATGCCGGAACCACACAGGCGGTTGATGGTTGTGCCGGAGATCGAGACAGGGAGCCCGGCCAGAAGCAGCGACATGCGCGCGACGTTGCGGTTATCCTCTCCAGCCTGGTTTGCACAGCCGAAGACCACGTCATCGACGGCTTCCCAGTCAACCGCACTGTTACGTTGGACGAGCGCCTTGAGCGGGATGGCGCCGAGATCATCGGCACGCACGGAGGAAAGCGAGCCGCCGTAGCGGCCGACAGGCGTGCGAATGTAATCGCAAATGAAGACTTCGGTCATGACAATCTCCGTGAAGGTCAAAGGAATGTGCAGAGCAGCTTGGGGAGGGACAGATTGCCCTTCCCGGGTTCGCTCAACCCTGCTCGTGTTGTTCGACAATTCCGCGGGCCTTGAGCGCGTCGAGCGCGGCATCGTCCATGCCGGCCAGCCGCCTGAGCAAATCATCCGTATGCTCGCCGAGCATGGGCGCGGCGCGTGGATATTCCACCGGCGTGTCCGACAGATTAATCGGACTTCCGACCGTCATGAAGTCGCGGTTTAGAGCGTGTGGTATGTTTACCAGCATGTTGCGCGCTCTGACCTGCGGCTCGTCGAGCGCATGGGCAATATCGTTGATCGCGCCGACGGGTACGCCGCTCGGATGGATCTTGCTGATCCATTCATCCGTTGTACCGGTCAAGAAATGTGCGGATAGAATAGCGCCGATTTCATCACGATGAACCACCCGGTCCGAATTGCGTGTGAACCGGGGATCCTTCGGCAAATCAGGAAGGCCGATCGCCGCGCATAGCGAAGCGAATTGCGAGTCATTGCCACAGGCGATGATGAACTCGCGATCGCTTGCCCGGAACACCTGATAGGGCACGATATTGGCATGGGCATTGCCATAGCGCCCCGGAGGCTTGCCAGATGCGAGATAGTTCTGGGTCTGGTTGCAAAGGGTTGCGACCTGAACGTCGAGCAGCGCCATGTCGATGTACTGTCCCTTGCCGGTCTTTGCCCGGCTGAGCAGCGCTGCTTCGATGGCGATCGTCGAATAAAGGCCGGTCATCAGGTCAGCAACGGCAACGCCCACCTTCTGCGGGCCACCACCCGGCTTGTCGTCCTTTTCGCCGGTGATACTCATCAATCCGCCGATACCCTGAATGATGAAATCATAACCGGGTTCGGCCGCGCGGGGACCGGTTTGTCCGAAGCCGGTGATCGAGCAATAGACAAGACCGGGATTGATGGCAGAAAGCGTCTCGTAGTCGAGTCCGTATTTGGCGAGCGAGCCCGCCTTGTAGTTCTCGATGAGAATATCACATTCGGCGACCATCCGGCGCAGTAGATCCTGCCCTTCCGGAGAGGCGATGTTGAGCGCGACGGAAAATTTTCCCCGATTTGCGGACTGGTAATAGGACGCCTCACGGGTGGGATTGCCCTCATCGTCCTTCATCCACGGCGGCCCCCAGTCCCGCGTGTCGTCACCGCTGCGCGGACGTTCGATCTTGATGACTTCCGCTCCGAGATCGGCGAGAACCTGACTGCACCACGGTCCGGCCAGGACGCGGCTCATATCGAGCACGCGGTATCCAGTTAAAGCACCCATTTCTTCTTCCTCTGATCAGGCGTTTTCCGGCTGGCGCAATGACAGTCCAAGCGCCGCCCTGCGGCGCAACCACGGACTGGGCCGGTAGCGCGGGTCGCCTGTTACCTCCAACATGCGGGACAGGATCAGCGCGAGTTTTGCCGGGCCAAGCGCGTCGCCCCAGGCAAGCGGTCCCTGCGGGTAGCCGAGACCAAGCCGAACGGCATCGTCGATATCG
>NZ_DJDV01000012.1:0-58424 GCF_002431195.1 Sphingobium sp. UBA5915
CGGCCGCGTGGGCGCTGGCGCATTGCCGGGAGGGCCGACGCACGAGGCCAACAGCACCAGGAGGGACGAAGCGGTAGCAAAGGTCGAGGAAAAGCGCATGGTCCCCGTCATGCCGGACCGCGCCGAACGGCTCAACCCGAAAAGGACCGATGGTGCGATCAGCGCCGCCAGCGCGCCCAAATGGCGGTCGGCAGCAGCAACCCGCGCCGTTCCTCCCGCACCGCCAGTTCGCCTGCTTCCACCGTGCCGGGCAGGTCGGCGAACGCCTGACGCAGCAATTCCCCGATCGCCAGCGCCGACATGCGCACGGCATAGACGGTCAGGAACAGAAAATGGCTGTCGGCGTCTAGCAAGGCGCGGCAATTGGCGATCAGGCCCGGCAGATCCTCCTCCAACCGCCACACCTCGCCATCGGGGCCACGGCCATATTTGGGCGGATCGAGCAGGATGCCGTCATAGCGGCGCCCGCGCCGAACTTCGCGGGCAACGAATTTGGCGGCATCCTCGACGATCCAGCGGACCGGCCGGTCCTCCATACCCGACAGCGCCGCATTGGCGCGCGCCTGCGCCACCGATTTCTTCGACGCATCGACATGGACCATCCGCGCGCCGCCCGCCGACAGGGCCAGCGTGCCGACGCCCGTATAGCCGAACAGGTTCATGACCTCCGCATCGGGCTTGTCGGCCATGGAACCGCGCAAATCGTCCCACACCGGCGCCATGTCGGGAAAGAAGCCCAGATGGCGAAAGGGCGTGCAGCTCGACTGGAACGTTACCTCTTTCCAATGGAGCGGCCAGCCCTCGACCGGCACCGGCTGCTCATAATACCAGCGGCCGCCGCCATCCTCGTCCGATCCGGGAATGAATTCGCCGTCCGCGCGCCAATCGTCACTCGCGGGCTGCCACATCGCCTGCGGTTCGGGGCGGATGAAGCGGAAACGGCCATAGCGTTCCAGCTTGCGCCCGTTGCCCGAATCGATCAGGCCATAATCCGACCAGGGTTCGCCGATGAGAGTCGTGAGGTTCAAGCCGGACCGGCTCCGTGCCGCGGCGTCGCGCGCTCAGCGACATAGGTGGTGATGGCCTCGAACGTCGCGGGCAGACGGTCATAATGCTCTTCGCGCGCGAACAGGTCGCCCACCCGCGCCGGCAGCGGCGGACGCAGGCCGGTCGCCCGTTCCACCGCATCGGGAAATTTGGCGGCATGGGCGGTCGCCAGCGTCACCACGGGCACGTCGGCGCCAACGTCAGCGGCGCGTGCGGCGGCAAGGCCGATGGCACTGTGCGGATCGATCACGTGCCCCGCTGCGTCATAGGCCCAGCGCATCGCCATGGTCATGGCGTCGGCGTCGATGCGCGCCGATGACAGCAAGCGCGCCGCGCCGTCGCGCTGCGCATTGGTGAGGCGCATCGCACGGCTCGTTTCAAAGCCGCGCATTTGGTCGGCAAGCGCCGCGCCATCGCGGCCGCCCGCGTCGAACAGCAGCCGCTCGAAATTGGAGCTGACCTGAATGTCCATGCTGGGCGTGGCGGTGGGCACGACCTGGCCCTGGCTATAATCGCCCTCCCCCAGTGCGCGGTGGAGAATATCGTTCACATTGGTCGCGACGATCAGCTTTGCCACCGGCAGGCCCATCCGTGCGGCGACATAGCCGGCAAAGACATCGCCGAAATTGCCGGTCGGGACGGAAAAGGCCACGGCCCGTTCCGGCGCGCCCAGGCGCACGGCAGCGTAGAAATAATAGACGATCTGCGCCATCAGGCGCGCCCAGTTGATGCTGTTGACGGCGGACAGGTTGAAGCGGCTCTTGAAATCCGCATCGTTGAACATGGCCTTCACCAGCGCCTGCGCATCGTCGAAGCTGCCGGAGATCGCGATATTATGGATGTTGGGCGCGCGCACCGTGGTCATCTGACGACGCTGGACGTCGGACACGCGGCCTTCGGGGTGCAGCATGAAGATGTCGATCTTCGCACGTCCCGCCACCGCGTCGATCGCCGCCGATCCGGTATCGCCCGACGTAGCGCCGACGATGGTCAGATGATCGTCGCGGCGCGACAGGAAGCGTTCGAACAAATGGCCGAGCAGTTGCAGCGCCACGTCCTTGAAGGCGAGCGTGGGGCCATGGAACAGTTCGAGCATCCACTGCTGATGGTCCAGCTGGACCAGCGGCGTGACGGCCTGATGGCTGAACCGGGAATAGGCGGCCGCGCACAGGTCGCGCAATTCGTCTTCGCTGAGCGATCCGGCAACGAACGGAGTCATGACCCGAACGGCGGTTTCGACATAGGAGAGGCCGGCCATCGCGCGAATCTGGTCGGCGGTGAAGGCCGGCCATTGCGTGGGCAGGTAAAGGCCGCCATCCGACGCCAGCCCCGCCAGCGTCACATCCTCAAACCCGAGCGCGGGCGCGCTCCCCCTGGTGCTCTGATATTGCATGATGGCTAAGCGCGGTAGCGGCAGCGGGCGCGGGGAGCAAGCGTTTAGGCGGGCTTGCCGCTGCCGCCTCGCCGGCGCAGGGCCAATATGTAGATCACCACCGCCACCGCCGCGAAGAGGAACCATTGGACGGCATAGGCCAGGTGATTGTTGGGAAGGTCGGCGACGCTGGGTGGTGCCAGCGGCTTGAGGCCGGGTGGGGCGGATCGGGCGATCAGCATGGGTCGGAGTGGCGGAGCTGCACCGCCGACGCGCGTGAACAGCGGGCGATGGTCTGGTTCCTGGCTGATCCAGCCGGCAATCTGGCCGCCGGTCCAACTGGGCACCTGATCGGGCTTTTGTCCGACGCCGACTGCGACCAGCACGCCCGGCCCTTCCGCGCCGGTGGCGCACTGCGCGATATGGCGATAGCCGGTGCTGCCATCGGCCGCCCGCCCGGCCTCCACGCGCCAGTCGACCACGCGCAGGCAATGCACGGACGATCGGCGGAACAGCAGGTCGGGCGCAATCGGCGGCAGCATGGGAAAGGCGACGGAGGGACGCTGGGGATTTGCCGCAGCCAAGGCGATGGCGTCACGTTTTTCGGCGCGGCGCTCCAATTGCCAGATGCCAAGGCCGATCATCGTCAAGGCGGCCAGAATGACCAGCAATGTGGGCAGGGTCGGAATGCGTGTAGAAGGGTGAGACGGTCCGGTCATGCGGGATGCTTACCCAATAGCTGCCGATAGAGAAACGGCCGGCGTGTGAAGCGCCGGCCGTCGATCCTGATTGCAATATCGTCCGTGTGCCGGCTCAACCGCCGTGGACCGGCGCGCTCCAGCCGCCCCAGACATAGATGGCGACGAAGAGGAACAGCCAGAGGACGTCGACGAAATGCCAGTACCAGGCTGCGGCTTCGAAGCCGAAATGCTGGCGCGGGGTAAAATGCCCCTGATAGGCGCGGACCAGATTGACGATCAGGAAGATCGTGCCGACCAGGACGTGGAAGCCATGGAAGCCGGTCGCCATGTAAAAGGCCGAGCTGTAGGGATTGCCACCGAAGCCGAAAGGCGCGTGCATATATTCATAGGCCTGGATGCTGCTGAACAACGCGCCCAGAATGATGGTGCACCACAACCCTTTGATCAGGCCATCGCGGTCGCCATGGATCAGGCTGTGATGCGCCCAGGTCACGGTCGTGCCCGAACACAGCAGGATGAGCGTGTTGAGCAAAGGGAGCTCAAACGCGTTCATCACCTCGATATCCTTGGACGGGAACAGCCCCTCGATCGGCGGCAGCAGGCTGGGGAAGAGCGCAAAGTCGAAAAAGGCCCAGAACCAGCCGACGAAGAACATGACTTCGGACGCGATGAAAAGGATCATGCCATAGCGCAGATGGAGTTGCACCACCGGCGTATGATCGCCCGCATGCGCTTCGCTGATGACATTGCCCCACCAGCTGAACATGGTGAACAGCACGCCGGCCAGCCCAATCAGGAAGACCCAGCCGCCGCCCGGCCCCATGGCGTCGGGATGCATCCACATGATCGCGCCCAGCGCCATCACCAGCGCCGACATCGAGCCGAAAAACGGCCAGATGCTGGGCGGAAGAATATGGTAATCGTGATTCTTGGCGCCTGCCATGCGTATCTTCCCCGTTTCCTGTTCTGTGCCGGACCTTAGCCCGCCTTCTGCCTCTGCTCAACAGGGTAGAAAGTGTAGCTCAGCGTAATCTCTTGCGTATCCTTATTGTCGGGATCGGCCAATATCTTGGGATCGACATAATAGAGCACCGGCATCCGCACTTCCTGCCCCGGCTGCAATGTCTGCTGGGTGAAGCAGAAACATTCGATCTTGGTGAAATAAGCGCCGGCCTGAGTCGGAGTGACGTTGAAGCTGGCGGTGCCGGTGACGGGCCGATCCGACATATTTTTGGCGACGAAAATGGCCATCGACTTGGCGCCCACGGTTACGGTCTGCGTCGGGCGTTCCGGATGGAATTGCCAGGGCATGCCGGGCTGAACATTCGAATCGAACCGGATTGAAAGCATGTGCCCGGTCGCCTGCTGCACATCCACGCCAGCGTCAGCGCGCTGTGTCGTGCCATTGAAGCCGGTTTGTTGACAGAAGATACGATAGAGCGGCACCGAGGCGAAGCCGAGCCCCAGCATGGCGAGGCCGACGCCGATCATGGCGAGGAAGGTGCGCCGGTTGCGCCGCGCGCGATCAAAGGGCGAGGGCGGAAGCGTGGCCATCAGATCGCGTCGCTCGCGCCGATCTTCGCCAGCGTGATGGCAAAGAATAATATGACGAGAAAGCCGAGCAGCAGGCCGGTCACGATGGACCGCGACTTTTGCCGGGCGCGCACCAGATCCTGTTCTTCGGGGGTCATGCCAGCAGCCAGCGGTCAACGACCACCGCCCCAAACAAGAGGAAGAGGTAGAGGATCGAATATTTGAACAGGCGCTTTTCCGGCTTCATGCGCGCAGGATCGCTTTCGCGCCGGCGATAGACCTGAAAGGCGAACAGCGCGAACAGCGCCGTACCCAGCAGCGCAGTCGTGCCGTAGATGACACCGGTGAGATTCAGCAGAACGGGCGCGAGCGCCGCGACCGCCATGATGGCGGTGTAGAACCAGATTTGCCGCCGGGTCGCGACCTCGCCCGACACGACGGGCAGCATGGGGATGCCGGCGGCGGCATAATCGGTCTTCACGAACAGGGCGAGCGCCCAGAAATGGGGCGGCGTCCAGAAGAAGATCAGCATGAACAGGGCAATGGGCAGCGCGCTGACATCGCCGGTCACGGCCGCCCAGCCGATCACTGGCGGGAAAGCGCCGGCTGCGCCGCCGATGACGATATTCTGCGCCGTGCGGGGCTTGAGCCAGATGGTGTAGACGAAGACATAGAAGAGGATCGAGACGGCGAGCACGGCGCTCGCCAGCCAGTTGGTCGCCATGCCCATCAGGATGACCGAGAAGAAGGAGAGGCCGACGCCAAAGTGCAGCGCGGCTTGCCGGTCCATCCGGCCGGCCGGCAGCGGGCGGGAGGCGGTGCGCTTCATCTTTGCATCGATATCCGCTTCCCACCATTGGTTGAGCGAGGCGGCGGCGCCCGCGCCAAGCGCGATGCAGAGGATGGCGGTGAAGGCGAGGACCGGATGGATATGACCGGGCGCGGCGAGGAGGCCGCACAGGCCGGTGAACACAACCAGCGTCATCACGCGCGGCTTCGTCAGCGCGACGAAGTCGCGCCAATGGGCCGGCAGGACGGGCGTATGAACCCCGGTCAGGAAGGGCGAACTGGCCATAATCTCCTCATGCGATCAGCGCGCACCATATACCCGCGCGCCGATGTCGCGCAAATGGGCGGAAGGTCCAAGCCGTCCGCCCATGTGCGTCCCCGTTCGTCAGTCGACGACGGGCAGCGTTTCGAACTGGTGGAAGGGCGGCGGGCTGGTCAGCGTCCATTCCAGCGTCGTCGCGCCTTCGCCCCACGGATTGCCTTCCGCCTTCTTGCCGGCCGCGAGCGACCAGATGAGGTTGACGAAGAAAATCAGCATGCCCGCCGCCATGATTTCATAACCATGGCTGGCAATGCCGTTCCAATAGGCAAAGGCTTCGGGATAATCGGGATAACGGCGCGGCATACCCGACAGGCCCAGGAAGTGCATGGGGAAGAACAACAGGTTCACGCCGGCGAAGAAGACCCAGAAATGGAGCTGGCCGAGGAACTCGTTATACATTTTGCCCGACATTTTCGGGAACCAGTAGTAGAAGCCGGCGAACAGGCCGAACACCGCGCCCAGCGAGAGCACATAGTGGAAGTGCGCCACGACATAATAAGTGTCGTGCAGCACATCGTCGACGCCGCCATTGGCAAGCACCACACCGGTGACGCCACCCACGGTGAAGAGGAAGATGAAGCCCAGCGCCCAGACCATCGGTGTCTTGAAGCTGATCGATCCGCCCCAGATCGTCGCGATCCACGAGAAGATCTTGATGCCGGTCGGCACCGCGATGACCATGGTCGCAGCGGTGAAATACATCTTCACGTTCACCGACATGCCGGTGGTGAACATATGGTGCGCCCAGACGACGAAGCCGACCACGCCGATCGCGACCATGGCATAGGCCATGCCGAGATAGCCAAAGACGGGCTTGCGGCTAAAGGTCGAGACGATCTGGCTGATGATGCCGAAGCCCGGCAGGATCATGATGTAGACTTCGGGGTGGCCGAAGAACCAGAAGAGATGCTGGTAGAGTTCGGGATCGCCGCCGCCTGCCGCATCGTAGAAGGTGGTGCCGAAATTGCGATCGGTCAGCAGCATGGTGATCGCGGCGGCCAGCACCGGCAGGGCGAGCAGCAGCAGGAACGCCGTGACCAGCACCGACCAGACGAACAGCGGCATCTTGTGCAGGGTCATGCCCGGCGCGCGCATGTTGAGAATGGTGGTGATGAAATTGATCGCGCCCAGGATCGAGGACGCGCCGGCGATGTGCAGCGACAGGATCGCCATGTCGACGGCAGGTCCGGCCGACCCGCTGGTCGAAAGCGGCGCATAGACGGTCCAGCCGGTCCCCGCGCCATTGCCGGTGCCGCCGGGGACGAAGGTCGAACCCAGAAGCAGCGCGAAGGCAGGGATGAGTAGCCAGAAGCTGATATTGTTCATGCGCGGGAAGGCCATGTCCGGCGCGCCGATCATGATCGGCACGAACCAGTTGCCAAAACCGCCGATCATCGCAGGCATCACCATGAAGAAGACCATGATGAGACCATGCGCGGTGATGAGCACGTTCCAGAGGTGATAGGCCTGATCCAGCGTCGCCGAAGGGCCGTCGCTGAAGCGTGCCCAGGTCTGGAGATACTGGATGCCCGGTTCCGCCAGTTCGGCGCGCATCAAGCCCGAAATCGCGCCGCCGATGATGCCGGCGATGATCGCGAAGATCAGATAGAGGGTGCCGATGTCCTTGTGGTTGGTGGACATGAACCAGCGCTGGAAGAAGGCTGGCTTGTGATCGGCGTCATGATCATGCCCATGGGCGTGATCGCCATGATGATCTGCGGTAATGGTGGTCATGGCCTTGCCCCTCTCAAAGCGTCGTCGTGCCGGCGTCGCTGGCCGGCGGTCCGGGCAGTGCGCTGCCCTGTTGCGGTCCCATCTGGCCGGCCGGAGCGGCGGTGCCGCCCTTCAACGTGCCGCCCTGCGAGAGGACCCACTGGTCGAACTGAGCCGGCGGCAGCGCCTCGATCGCGATCGGCATGAAGCCGTGGCGCGCGCCACACAGTTCGGAACATTGCCCATAATAAACGCCGGGCTTGTCGATGGTGAAGCTCTTTTCATTGAGGCGGCCGGGGACGGCGTCCATCTTTACCCAGAGCGAGGGCACGGCAAAGCTGTGGATCACGTCGGCGCCGGTGATGATCAACTTGATCGGGCGACCGACCGGCAGCACCAGACGATTGTCGGGCGCCAGCAGATAGGGCTCGCCATTGGCCTTCGCCTGATCCTCCGTCAGCATGTTCGACACAAATTCAGGAATGCCGGCGTCGGGATATTCATAGCCCCAATACCATTGATAGCCCGTGACCTTGACGGTCAGCGCATCTTTGGGCGCGGGGCGATACTGGTCGGCGAGCAGTCCGATCGAAGGCACCGCGATCGCCAGCAGGATCAGCACCGGAACCACCGTCCAGACGACTTCGATCACGGTGTTGTGCGAGGTTTTGGACGGCACCGGGTTGGCAGCGCGGCGATAGCGCCACATCACATAGAGCATCAAAACCAGCACGAAGATCGAGATGATGGTGATGATCGGCACCAGCATGACATCGTGCAGCCAGCGGGCGGTCCTGCCGGTTTCGGTAAACTGTTCCTGCAACGTGATTTCGCCCGGACGCGGCATGCCGATGCCTTCGGTCGGCTTCATGCGCGGCGGCGGCGCAACCTTGGCCGCAGGTGCCGCTTCACTGACATTCGCGACATTGGCATCGGCCGAATCGGCAGGCGCGCCAGGATCGGAGGATTTGGGATCGGCATCGACCGGCGTGGCGGCAACGGGTGCGGCCGCTTCATTCTGCGCAAGCGCCTGGCCATTCATCGCCATCGCCGGCGCAAAAGCCAGCAGACCAGCGAGAATGAACGATTTCACCTTCATCATAGCGTCTTCGTACCCCTAACCCCTTGGCGCCGCTGCAACGAAAACGCATCCATTTTGCCGTCCTCGCCCGTTCGGTCTGCGGCGGCTTATAGGGATGCTTTCCCGCTGCCTCAAGCACAGATGGAGCAGATTTTCTTCGCTGTTGCAACGCATCCCCGGCCCGCCTATCTCGCTGCTTCGCGCACAGGGGCGCGGCATGGCGGCGTGTCTGCGCGCGGCCATGGGGTGAAGGCGGCCCGGCCACCGACAGGGTGCCGGCCGCGCGACGGGATGTGAATACGACATGACTGACGAGGACGTATTGGCGGAATTCCGGGCGGCGGGCGCGCTGCTGGAGGGGCATTTCATTCTGTCGTCGGGTCGTCGCAGCGGCAATTATCTGCAATGCGCACGGGTGCTGATGAATGCCGAGCGCGCCGGCAAGCTGGCGCGCGCGATGGTGCAGAAACTGCCCCGCGAAGTGCGCCAGGACATTGATCTGGTGGTGTCGCCGGCGATGGGTGGCCTCATCATCGGGCATGAAGTCGGCCGCGCGCTGGACCGGGACGCGATTTTTCTGGAGCGGCCGGAAGGGACGTTCGAATTGCGCCGGGGCTTTGCCATCACGCCGGGGCAAAAGATACTGATGGTCGAGGATGTCGTGACCACCGGCCTGTCGTCGCGCCAGGCGATCGAGGCGGTGGAGGCCGAGGGCGGCATCGTGATCGGGGAAGTCGCGCTGGTCGACCGGTCGGCGGGCGAGGTCGATTTGGGCGTGCCCTTCTATCCGCTCGTGTCGATCAATTTCCCGGTCTATGACGCGGACGCGCTGCCACCGGAACTGGAGGCCATTCCCGCGACCAAGCCCGGCAGCCGGAAGCAATAGCTCCATGCCCACGCCGCTGCGCCTCGGGGTCAATATCGACCATGTCGCGACCATCCGCAACGCGCGGGGCGGCGCGCATCCCGATCCGGTGAAGGCCGCGTTGCTGGCCGTGAAGGCGGGCGCGGACGGCATCACCGCCCATCTGCGCGAGGATCGCCGCCATATCCGCGACGAGGATATCGCGATGCTGATGGCAGCGCTGGACGTGCCGCTCAATCTGGAGATGGCGGCGACGCAGGAAATGCTGGAGATCGCGCTGCGCCACAAACCGCACGCTGCCTGCATCGTGCCCGAAAAGCGCGAGGAGCGCACGACAGAAGGCGGGCTGGACGCAGCGGGGCAGTATGAGGCGCTGGCACCGATCGTCGAGAAGCTGGTCGAGGCCGGCATCCGCGTGAGCCTGTTCATCGAGGCGGACGCCGCGCAGATCGACGCAGCCATCCGGCTCGGCGCGCCCGTGGTCGAATTTCACACCGGCGCCTATGCCCATCTGGACGGAGCGGCGCGCGCGGGCGAACTGCGCCGAATCGCCGATGCCGCCGCGCTGGCAGCCAAGAACGGGATCGAGCCGCATGCCGGCCATGGCCTGACCTTCGACAATGTCGGACCGGTCGCCGCCATCCCGCAGATCGCCGAACTCAATATCGGCCATTTCCTGATTGGCGAGGCGATTTTCGGCGGGCTGGAAGGCAGCATTCGCGAGATGCGGCGGCAGATGGATCTGGCGCGGTGATGCTCCCAAGCAGGTATCCCGGCAAAGGCTTGGATCGCAGGCGTCAAGGGTTCAATCTGGATGCCCAAGACCCCGGCCTTCGCTGGGGTGACGGCCTTGGACGGCCATCATGATCATCGGACTTGGATCCGACCTCTGCAATATCGAGCGAATCCAGAATTCGCTCGATCGCTTCGGCGACCGCTTCATCCAGCGGGTCTTCACGTCGGTCGAGCAGGCCAAGGCGGCGCGACGTCCGCTGACCCGCGCGGGCACGCTGGCCAAGCGCTTCGCCGCCAAGGAGGCTTTTTCCAAGGCGGTGGGGACGGGGTTCAAGGCAGGCGTGTTCATGAAGGATATCGGCGTCGTTAACGCGCCGTCCGGCGCACCGACGCTCGCGTTGACCGGCGGCGCGCTGACGCGGCTGGAGTCGATTGTACCGGTGGGTTATAGGCCGGTCATTCACCTGACGCTCACGGACGATCATCCATGGGCGCAAGCCTTCGTCATCATCGAGGCGCTGCCTTCGTGACCCTGCCCCCCGCCGAACGCCAAGAGACTTCGCCCATGCCGGCCATCGACACGCCCCAGGACAGCGCCACGCCTGCTGGGGAGCAGGAAAAGGACGGCGTCAACTGGTGGCATGAACTGCGCAGCATCACGCTGCTGATCCTGGCGGTGCTGGCGTTCCACAGCTTCGTCGCCAAGCCTTTCTACATTCCGTCCGAATCGATGATGCCGGTGCTGCTGACCGGCGACCGGCTGGTGGTGAGCAAATTCCCCTATGGCTGGTCCTATGTCTCGCCCAGCTTCCACCCCCTGCCCTTCCTCAAAGGGCGCGTGCTAGGGCGCCTGCCCCAGCGCGGGGACATCGTCATCGTGTCCCCCCACAACCGGCGGGAGGATTATATCAAGCGGGTGATCGGCCTGCCAGGCGACATCATCGAAGTGCGAGGCGGGCAGGTGATCCTCAATGGCACCGCGGTCAAGCAAAAGGCGATGAAGCCGCTGCGCCTGCCGGTCGATGGCAACGCCCCCTGCTCGCCCGATCAGTTTCCCGGCGCGCGCGTACGCGGCGCGGACGGTCGCGACTATTGCGAACTGCCGGTGCGGCAGGAAATCCTGCCCAATGGCAAGACCTACCTCACCATCGACATGGGACCAAGCGCGCTAGACTGGTACGGCCCGGTGCGCGTGCCGGCCGACCATGTCTTCCTGATGGGGGACAATCGCGACAACAGTGCCGACAGCCGCGCGCCGCTGGCGGAAAACGGCCTTGGCGGGCCGGTGCCGTGGGAGGCGATCGGCGGCCGGGCCGAATTCATCACCTTCAGCCTGGACGGCGACGCCAGCTGGAATCCGCTCAGCTGGATCCACGCCTTCCGCAGCGGTCGAGCCGGGAACAGCCTGCGTCCACGGAGCGTTGCTGCCCCTGATTGACGATCAGAGGGGCACGGGGTTTTGAGCGAGACACACAAGCATGTCGAGGAACCCGGCCCCAGCGAAGTGCGCAGCCCCCTGGTCCAGCAGGAACTGAAGCGCGCCGGCGTCTGGTTCGGGCTGGCGATCGCCATCGCGCTGACGGCGCTGCTGGCGCAGCCGCTGATGCTGATCCTTGGGGCGATGGTGCTGGCCACGATGATGGACGGCGGATCGCGGTTACTGGGGCGTATCCTTCCGATCGGCAGGGGCTGGCGGCTGACGATTGTCCTGTTGAGCGCGGTCGCTTTTCTGGTGTGGACATTCTACCTTACTGGATCGAGCCTGGCTGCGCAGGCGCAGGCGATGCGCACCATCGTCGAGGCGCAGGTCACGCGGATTGGCGGCTGGATGCAGCAACTCGGCATCACGGCCACGCCCAGCGATTTGAAAGGCCTGGCCCAGCAGGCAATGAGTTCCATGGGGCGCGTAACGGCGGCGCTCGGCACGGCAATGGGTGCGATCACCGGCGGCGCGATGATGCTGGTACTGGCCATCTTCCTGGCGACCGAACCCAAACTCTACGAGCGCGGGGTCGCCTGGATGCTGCCGATGGACAAGCGCGCGCAATTCTACACCATCGCCGACAAGATGGGCTGGACGCTGCGCCGGCTGATGTTCGGGCGAATCATCGGCATGTCGGTCGAAGGCGTGGGCACCTGGCTGCTGCTGTGGGTGTTCGGCGTGCCGATGGCGGGGTTGCTGGGCATCCTCACCGGCCTCCTCGCCTTTCTGCCTAATATCGGGGCGATCATATCGGGCGTGCTCATTGTCCTGGTGGGCTTTTCCGGGGGCATGGACACGGGTCTCTACGCCGTGGGGGTTTATCTGGTCGTGCAGATCGTCGACGGCTATCTGATCGTGCCGATGGTGGCCAAGCGCGCGGTCGATTTGGCCCCTGCGCTGGTGCTGGCGGCACAGATCCTGTTCGGCGCACTGTTCGGCATCATCGGCCTGTTCCTGGCTGACCCGATCGTCGCGATGATCAAAGTCTATCTGGAGGAACGGTCAAAAGCATCCAGGTCCGACAGGGACAAGGCGCTGCTACAGCCCGCCGATGGTTGATCCAGGGTCAAATATCATAGGGAACATACGGGCTTTCCGTCGCTTGCTTTCAGCGTAAGATAGAAAAAATTGAAAGGAGCGGATCATGATGATGGACCTCGACAAGCAGAAGAAATTGCATTTCGATCTCACCAATGTGGGATTGCGCGCGCAGGCGACGGCGGCTGGATTGCTTCAGCTGTGCCTTGAACTGCGCGATTCGGGTATTCTGGACGAACCGGCGATCGACAGGATCAAGAATGCGATCGCCTGCGATATCGAGGTGTCCGCGCCCCGGTCAGTTGCCTGCCCCGAATATCGCCGCGATGTGCGCGAGCGGCTCGACAAGCTGTTTGCCGGACAGGCCAAGGTCGGCGATGCAGGGGCGCTTGCCTTTGGCGAGACGCCGGAAACCATCTGCAGCGACAACCAGTAAGGCAAAAGAAAAGGGGCCGACAGGCGGCCCCTTCCTCTCACTCGACTGGTTGCACGGCTGACTTATTGCCCCGGCTGCGGCGCCGCGCCCTGCTGCTGCATCATCTGCTGCTGCAACTGCATCAATTCCGCCTTGGACTTGAAGTCATGCAGGGTCACATCGAAGACCAGCACCGAGCCACCGGGGATCGGGCCATTGTCTTCAGCACCGTAACCCAGTTCCGACGGAATCCAGAGCCGGTACTTGCCGCCCTTCTTCATCTTTTGCAGGCCTTCGGAAAAGCCGGGCACGACGCCATCGACCGGCATCGGCGCCTGCGGATTTTCATCGAACACCGTGCCGTCCAGCAGCGCCCCCTTATAGCCGACAAGCGCGACATCGCTGCTCGTCGGGCTGGGGCCGCTGCCCTCTTCCAGCACCTTGTACTGGAGGCCCGATTCGGTCGTAACCACGCCCGTTTCATGGGCATTCTGAGCCAGGAAGGCAGCCGGCGACGGCGCGACGCCCTGCTGCCCCGCCCAGGCGAGGCCGCCCGCCGCCAGCGCGACGATGGCAACGCCGATCCAGAGCCGGGTCAGCGACCCCTTAGCGATGGGACGAAGGGGAACAGCCGTCGTGGACATGGGCTATGCTCGCTAAAGTCAGGGCAGGAAAGTCGTCAGCGGACGGGGCGGCGGCGCCCTCGTCCGGGATCAGGCGTCTTAACGAACGCCGTCGCGCTCGGCGCGCTTGCGTTCCATCTTGCGCGCGCGACGAACAGCGGCCGCCTTTTCACGAGCGCGCTTTTCCGACGGCTTCTCATAGTGACGGCGCAGCTTCATTTCGCGATACACGCCCTCGCGCTGCAGCTTCTTCTTGAGCGCGCGAAGAGCCTGGTCGACATTATTGTCGCGAACGATGATCTGCATAAGTCCGTCAATCTCCAATCAAAAACGGGCGGGTCGCCGGGACGTTTCTGTCCTTCCCGACGGCTCGACCGAATAGCAAAGCCAGTGAGTCGTCGCAGGTCGCCCTGCGCCATGTGGGCGGCGCCCTACCAGCAGAGTCGCGCAAACTCAAGCCTAAAGGCCATGATCTCGACTTTTGCGCCGGGCGGGCGGATAGTGGCCCGATAATAGACAGGAGGATCGCCGATGGCCAGCGCCGCACACAAAGCCGACATGACACCGCAGGAATGGGAAGCGCGCCAGCAACTCGCCGCCTGCTACCGCATATTCGACCATATGGGATGGTCGGAACTGATCTACAACCATATCACGCTGCGCGTGCCGGGCGAGGAGAGCGCCTTCCTGATCAACCCGTTCGGCCTTGGCTATCAGGAGGTGACGGCATCCAATCTGGTCAAGATCGACATTGACGGCCAGGTGCTGGACGGCAGCCCCTATCCAGTGAACCGCGCAGGGTTTACCCAGCATAGCGTCTTTCACCGCCACCTGCCCGACGCCCATTGCATCATCCACACCCACACGACCGCAGGGATGGCGGTGAGCGCCTGCGCCGAAGGATTGCGGCCGATCAGCTTCTACGCCGCCGCCTTTGCAGGGCAGATCGCCTATCATGATTTTGAAGGCGTCACGATCCGGCCGGAGGAAGGCGACAGGCTGATCGCCAATCTGGGCAGCAAGCGGGTGATGATGCTGCGCAATCATGGCACGCTGGTCATGGCGGCGAGCCTGCCGGAGGCCTTTTTGAAACACTGGTCCTTGCAGCGCGCCTGCGAGATCCAGGTTGCGGCCAGCGCGGCGGGCACGCCGGTCGACATCCCGGCCGACGTGATCGCCGTGCATCAGCGAGACCTGGCCGGCGTGCAATTGCCGGTTGGGCCGGGCGTTCCCGATTTCCAGGCGATGGTGCGGGTAATCGACCGGATCGATTCAAGCTGGAGGCAGTAAGCCGGGGCCGCGGGTCAGGCCTTGCCGAACCCGCCGCCACCGGGCGTTTCGATGATGAAGGCGTCGCCGGCGCAAAGCTCGACCGTGGCGGTGCTGCCAAGCGGTTCGACGGTGCCGTCGGCGCGCTCCACCCAGTTGCGCCCCGGCGCGCCGTCCGCGCCGCCGTTCAGGCCGAAGGGCGGCACCGTCCGTCGGTTGGCCAGGATGCCGGCCGTCATATCCTCTAGGAAGCGAATGCGGCGCACCGCGCCATCGCCGCCCCGATGCCGCCCTGCCCCGCCCGAACCCGGCCGGATCGAAAATTCCTCCAGCAATACCGGGAAGCGGGTTTCCAATATTTCGGGATCCGTCAGCCGGCTGTTGGTCATATGCGTCTGGACCACCGAAGCGCCGTCAAAATCTGGCCCCGCGCCCGATCCGCCAGCGATCGTCTCATAATATTGGTGCCGGTCATTGCCGTAGGTGAAATTGTTCATCGTGCCCTGCGCGCCGGCCATGACGCCCAGCGCGCCGAAGATCGCGTCGGTGACGACCTGGCTGGTTTCGACATTGCCCGCGACCACGGCAGCGGGGTGACGCGGCCGCAGCATCGACCCTTCGGGCACGATGATGGTGATCGGTTTTAGGCAGCCGTCATTCATCGGCACAGCCTCGTCAATCAGCGTGCGCACGACATAAAGCACGGCGGCGCGCACGACCGACAGGGGCGCGTTGAAATTGCCGGGCAGCTGGTCCGACGATCCGGTAAAGTCGATGGTGGCGGCGCGCGCGTCGGCATCAATGGCGACGGCGACTTTGACATGTGCGCCATTGTCCATGGCATAGGTGAAGCTGCCATCGTCGAGCCGCCCAATCAGCCGGCGGACGGCCGATTCGGCCTGATCCTGAACATGGGCCATATAGGCTGCGACGGTGTCGACCCCATATTCGTTACTTATCCGTATCAATTCGGATGCACCCTTGGCGCAGGCGGCGATCTGGGCGGACAGGTCGGCGATATTCTGGTCGATATTGCGGGCGGGATAAGGCCCTGAGCCAAGCAGGTCGCGAATCGCCACTTCGCGAAAATCGCCGCGATCGACGACCAGCAGATTGTCGAGGATGACGCCTTCTTCCTCCACCGACTGGCTACCCGGTGGCATCGACCCGGGCGTGATGCCGCCAATATCGGCATGATGCCCCCGCGCCGCGACGTGGAAGGCAGGCGCGGCGCGGCCTTCGACGAAAACCGGCATGATGACCGTGACGTCGGGCAGATGGGTGCCGCCGTCATAAGGCGCGTTGAGCGCGTAGACATCGCCCGGCTGCATGCCGCGCCCGTCGATCGGCCGCCCGTCCGCACCGGGACCGCGGCGTTGCAGGATAGCGCGGATACTGTCCCCCATGCTGCCCAGATGGACCGGCATATGCGGCGCATTGGCGACCAGATTGCCGGCGGCATCGAACAGCGCGCAGGAAAAATCGAGCCGTTCGCGAATGTTGACGGAGGAGGCGCTATGCTGAAGCGCGGCGCCCATTTCCTCGGCGATCGCCATGAAAAGCCCGCCCATCACCTCGAGCCGTACAGGGTCGACGCCGCTGCTTCGGCTCGCCTCTGGCGCGGGGCGGGGCTGGTGCCGGCTGAGGATGAGATTGCCGACGGCGTCCACGCGCGCGCGCCAGCCCGGCTCCACGACGGTGGTCGATACCGGGTCGATGACAAGCGCGGGACCGTCAATGTCGCTGTCGCGATTGAGGCCGGCGCGATCATGCACGGGCGCGGCACGGCCGCCGCAATCGACCTGCGCCAGCGGAGGCGCAGCCGCATCAGGAAAGAAGACAATATCGTCCATCGCCGCCCGGGTGGACGCGATCGCCTCGACCCGCGCCATGTCAATCAGGATCGCGCCACGCCCGTCGAAGCCGAAGCGCGCGCGGTGCTGCGCCAGGAAGTCCGCGCGCATCGCCGGCAAATCAGCAAGCGGCACGTCGAACAGGCTGTCGGTACGGTCATAGCGAAGCCGCAGCAGGATTTCGGTCCGGTCCGCCTGCGGCAGATCGGCGCGCGCGTCCGCCTCCATGGCGGCGAGTGCGGCCTGCAGCTGGGACATGGCGTCAGGCGCGAGCGGCAAGGCGAGCGTGCGTTCCCGCACCGCCCGCCGGTCGGCCAGACCCATGCCAAAGGCCGACAAGACACCGCCAAGCGGATGGATCATCACTCGGTCCATGCCGAGGGCGTCGGCGACCAGACAGGCATGCTGCCCGCCCGCGCCACCAAAACTGGCCAGGGTATAGCGCGCCACGTCATGGCCGCGCGCGACGGAAATGCGCTTGATGGCGTTCGCCATATTGGCGACGGCAACGGCGATGAAGCCCTCCGCCGCCTCGCGCGGGGTCATCACGCGGCCCGTTTCCTCCTTCACCTGCGCGCAGAGGGTGGCGAAACGCTGCGCCACGACGTCGCGATCCAATGGCTGGTCCCCGTTCGGGCCGAAAAGGCTGGGGAAGAAACCGGGCTGGATCTTGCCCAGCATGACGTTGCAATCGGTGATGGTAAGCGGCCCGCCGCGCCGGTAGCAGGCCGGTCCCGGCACCGCGCCCGCGCTTTCCGGCCCGACGCGAAAGCGACCATCGACAAAGGTGCAAATGGAGCCACCGCCCGCCGCGATCGTGTCGATCCGCATCATCGGCGCGCGCAGGCGAACGCCGGCCACCCGCGCTTCATTGTCCCGTTCATAGCTGCCAGCATAATGGGAGACATCGGTCGATGTGCCCCCCATATCAAAGCCGATCACGTCACGGAAACCCGCCTGTTCCGCGGTGCGCGCCAGACCGACGATGCCACCCGCCGGCCCGGACAGGACGGCGTCCTTCCCCCGGAACAGTGAACCGGGCGTCAGGCCGCCATTGGATTGCATGAAGAGCATGTCGGCCCGCCCGCCTAGAGCCGCGTGAAGCCCATCCACATAGGCGCGCAGCACAGGCGAGAGATAGGCGTCGGCCAGCGTGGTGTCGCCCCGGCCCACCAGCTTGATCAGCGGCGTAACATCGTGGCTGACGCTGATCTGGGTGAAGCCGACATCGGCGGCGATTTGCGCCAGTCGTTGTTCATGCGTGGGGTAACGATAGCCGTGCATCAGCAGGATCGCGACAGCGCGCAGCCCCTGGCCATATGCCGACTGGAGCGCGGCGCGCGCGGCCGGTTCGTCCAGTGCCACGCGCACGTCGCCATTGGCGGTCATCCGCTCGTCGATCTCGATGACGTCGTGATGGAGGGGATCGGGCAGGCGGATATTGCGCGCGAACAGATCGGGGCGTTCCTGCGTACCGATGCGAATGGCGTCGCGGAACCCGCGCGTGACGGCAAGGAGGACGGGCTCACCCTTACGCTCCAGCAAGGCATTGGTCGCGATGGTCGTGCCGATGCGCAGCGAACAGGGCGGGATAGGGCCGTCGCCTACGCCAGTGAGGCGGCGAACCGCTTCGACCGCGGCATCGGTATAGCGTTCAGGATCGCTGGAGAGCAGCTTGGCAGTGTGCAACCGCCCATCGGGGTCGCGCGCGACCACGTCGGTGAAGGTGCCGCCACGATCGATCCAGAAATGCCAGGTCATGGCATGCTGATGGCTGGCATCATGGAATATGGCAAGACGGGTTTGGGCGAATGCGGAACGGCTGCAGTCCTAAAAGCCGTTCCGCACCCCAACTCTCAGCCCGGGCGGGAGAGAGGTGACTGGTGAGAGACGGAACGAACAACCAGTGCCCGTCCCGTCCCTTCAAACATCAGAATTTCGCGACGACACCGGCCATCGGACGGATCGAGCGGAAATTGCCCAGCGTGTCGGCCTGAACGCGCAGACGGATGTTGCTGCTCTGGGCCGAGCTGCCCATGTCTGCGGGCGACAGTTCGACGCCAGCACCATAGGTCGTGCCATGAAAGTCGGGGCTGTCAGGACCAAGCGCGTCAAAATTGACCCACTTGTAGCCGACCTTGCCAAAAATCAGGCTGTCCTTGCCCGCTTTGACCCCCGCGCGGCCCGCCACGCCATATTCCCAGTCGATGTCGCCCGACACACCTTTGGATGCGGTGCCCTCGACGCCGACCACCAGCGGGCCAGCGACATTGTAATTCACGCCGGCGACGCCTTCGACCATGCGGCCCTTATAGCCGACGGGCGGGATGCCCTCCTTGCCGGTTTCGCTATCGAAATTATGCACGCCACCCATGACGCCGACATAGGGTTCGATGCGGCGGGTAGCGCCGGCGTCATCGACTGACCCGCTTTGGGCCATCGCGACGGCGGGAATCAGGGACGCGGCAGCGGCTGCCGAAATTAGCAGTGTCTTCATGGGGTTTGACCCTTTGATCTGTTGTTGATGCTTGCGGCGGTTTGGACCCGCCGGGCCGCGCAAATGGTGCTTCAAGCGACCGGAGCGGCAGGGATCAAAATGACCTTGGGCATCGGAAGGTTTCCCGCCTGAATGACGAAAGTGCGGCAAAGCGCGATATTGTGGCGCAGAAAACACGGTTTCTGTCAGCCATATGAACAATAGGCGTGTTTCCTGAACGCTGCATAAATCAAAGTTTCGCGAGGGATCGGCTATTCACAACCAATTCAAACTCCACGCGTTAGGCCAAGCAGCAAGAGGATAAGGAGACAGGCGATGACTGGACCTGCAAGACGGTTTCTGGCCGCCATCGGCTTGGCTGGCGCGTTGGCACTGGGCGGTTGCGCCTATGACGATGGCTATGGCTATGGCGGGGTGGGTGTTGGCAGCGGCTATTATGGCGGCGGCTATTATGACCCCTATTACAGCCCGGGCTATGTCGGCGGCGGCTATGGCTGGTACAATGATTTTTATTATCCGGGCACGGGATATTATGTCTATGATCGCGGCGGCCGGCGTCATCGCTGGACGGCCAGCCAGCGGCGCTACTGGGAAGCGCGGCGAAACGATCGGCGCGACGGCCGGTGGCGGGACCGCGATCGTGACGGACGGCCCGGCTGGCGTGGCGATGGACGGCCCGATCGTGATGGACGCCCCGGCAATTGGCAACGGCCGGATCGCGATGGACGACCCGATCGTGATGGGCGTCCGGGCAATTGGCAACGGCCGGACCGTGACGGACGTCCCGGCAATTATGGTCGCCCGCGTCCCAATGGCAATGACGGTCGCGGAGACGGGCGTGGTCGATGGAATGGCGGGCGCGGGCGCGATGGCGCGGCCACGGTCCGTCCGTCGCCCAGGCCCCAGGCAAGTCAGCCCCGGCCCCAACGCAGCATGAACGCGCGGCCTTCGCCAGGATCGCGCATGTCCCGGCCGATGCGGTCGGGCGGCGGCCGTGAACCGGCAAATCGGGTGCGCCCGAACTGATGCGGGGAGCGATCAGGACAAGCACGCTGGCCACCCTCCTGCTCGTCGCGGCCTGCGACGGGCGGGAGGAGAGCGCAATCGACAATCTGGCCAATGGCGCCAACCAGGCGCAGGTGCAAAATAATGTGCGCGCCGAAGCGATGGCGCTGATGGAACCGCTCACCCCGCCGGAACCCGGCACGCCGGGCGGCCTGCCGGTGGATCCCGCGCCCATCGAAGAAGGGTCGATCGACCCGGACAGTGCGCAGGGCGCGGCCCAGGTGGTGCAGGGCTATTATGGATTGCTGGAAGAAAAGCGGTTCGAGGATGCGCAGGATATGTGGAATCCCGCAACAGCGATCGGCGCGCAGGATGACGCGCATTTCGCGGCGCGGTTCCGGGGCTTCAGCGAAATCCACGCCAATATCGGTGCGCCGTCAGAGCCCGAGGGTGCCGCCGGCTCGCTCTATGTGACCGTGCCGGTTCAGGTTTATGGGCGCATCGCCGCAAACGGCAAGCCTTGGTATGCGCTGCGGCAGGTGACGCTGCGCAGGGTCAACGACGTGCCCGGATCGACCGAAGAACAGCGCCGCTGGCACATCCAGTCGATCGGCGCCTATGCTCCTGAGGAGGCGCAGGTTGCGTCCAGTGTGACCGCGCCGATTTCCATCACCGATGGCATGGCGCGCAGGAAGCAGGCAGAAGCGAAATGAGGGTCGCGGGGCGATGGCCGGGATATCCGGCTATCGCCCCGCTGCCAGTTCAGGCGACGGTCGCCTTGACAATCTTGCCGGGCGTGCGCGGCGGCTCGCCCTTGGGCAGCGCGTCCACATGCTCCATGCCCGACGTCACTTCGCCCCAGACGGTATATTGGCCGTCGAGGAAGGTCGCATCGTCGAAACAGATGAAGAACTGGCTGTTGGCGCTGTTGGGATTGGACGCCCGCGCCATCGAGCAAACGCCGCGCACATGCGGCTGACGGCTGAATTCGGCCTTGAGGTCGGGCTTGTCGGGATGGCCGCCCATGCCGGTGCCGGTCGGATCGCCGCCCTGCGCCATGAAGCCGGGGATGACGCGGTGGAAGACGACGCCATCGTAAAAGCCTTCCTTGGTATTTTCGACGATGCGCGCGACATGGCCGGGCGCAAGGTCGGGGCGCAGCTTGATGACGACGTCGCCGCCGCTGTCGAGGGTGAGGGTGAGCGTTTCGTCGGCCATGAAAAATCCTCTCTTGCCGGGGACATGGGAATGGAGCCCATATAAAGGCTAATGAAGGGGATGGAAGCGCTGTCTCCTTATTGCATTTCCGGTGGGCATGGGCGAAAGCGACGATATGTTACAGGAACCGGACAGTAGGGGGCGCCATGAGCGAGCGCGGCGATGTGGCCGAACCCCTGGTGCATGGGGATGATTTCGAAGATCCGGTGATCGAGGCGGCGGAGGCCAGCCACGATGAGGACGACCGGCTGAAGCCCGAATATCTGACGGCCGTGCTCGACGCGGTCGAGGATGGCGACAGCGAAAAAGCGCGCGAGCTGGTGTCGCCGCTTCACCCCGCCGACATTGCCGACCTGCTGGAACTGGCTCCGTCCGAGCGGCGCGCCGACGTGGCCGCGGCGCTGGGCGACCTGGTCGGCGCGGAAGTCCTTTCCGAACTCAATGATTATGTGCGCGACGACCTGATCGGCGCGCTGGCGCCAGAACAGGTGGCGGAATTCGCGTCCGAGCTGGACACCGACGACGCCGTTGCGATCATTGAGGATCTGGAGGAAGCCGACCAGCAGGCGGTGCTGGAGGCGATGGAGCCGGAAGATCGCGCCGCGATCCAGAGCGCGCTGGCGCACCCGGAGGAATCCGCCGGCCGCCTAATGCAGCGCGACTTGGTCGCGGTGCCCGAACATATGACGGTCGGCCAGGTGATCGACTATCTGCGCGACAGCGGCGACCTGACGCGGGATTTCTGGGAAATCTTCGTCGTCGACGAAGGCCATCGGCCGATCGGCACCTGCCAGCTCAGCTGGATCCTGACCTGCCCGCGCAACGTGCCGATGAGCGACCTCATGAAGCGCGAACAGACGCTGATCCCGGTCGACATGGACCAGGAGGAAGTGGCGCTGCGCTTCCAGAAATATGCGCTGATTTCGGCCGCCGTCGTCGACGGCTCCGGCCGGCTGGTGGGCATGATCACGGTGGACGACATCGTCCATATCATCAGCCAGGAAGCGGGCGAGGATATTTTACGCCTGTCGGGCGCGGGCGAAGGCGACATCAACGAGCCGGTGCTCGACAGCTATCGCGCCCGCGTGCGGTGGCTGCTGACCAATTTGCTGACGGCGCTGGTCGCATCCACCATCATCGGCATTTTCGAAGGCACGATCCAGCAGATGGTCGCGCTGGCGACGCTGATGCCGATCGTCGCGGGGGTGGGCGGCAATGCCGGCAGCCAGACGATGGCCGTGACCGTGCGCGCGCTCGCCACCAACCAGATTACCGGGTCCAACGCCCGGCGCACCATCTTGCGGGAAATTCGCGTCGCGGTGCTCAATGGCGCGACCGTCGCCATCGTCCTGGGGATCGGTGTCTCGCTGGTGTTCCAGAATATGGCGCTGGGCGGCGTCATCGCCGCCGCCATGGTCACGAACATCATCACGGCGGGCCTGGCCGGCGCGTCGGTCCCGCTGGCCTTCGACCGGATGAACCTGGACCCGGCTGTCGCATCCTCCATCTTCGTGACGATGATCACGGATTCAATGGGGTTTTTCGCTTTCCTGGGGTTGGCGACCGCGGCGGGATTGACGAGCTGATCCGAGCGCCCATTTAAGCCCGTAATGCCCCTCCATATGACCAAGATCGCCTTCCGCAGCGAAGGCCCCGCGTCGCTGCGCGCCTGGCTGGAAAGCCAGGCCGGATTGGGCGAGGCGCGGATCACCACCCGCTATCTGCCCAAGCGCGTCGAGGAGATGGCCGGCGGATCACTTTACTGGATTCACGCGCACACTATCATCGGCCGCAGCCCGCTGCTTGGTTTTGAGGAAACGGGCCAAGGGCGATATTGGGTGCGGCTGGCGCCCCGACTGATCCCGGTGCGCGCCATCCCCAAGCGCGCGCATCAGGGATGGCGCTATCTGGAGGACAAGGACGCGCCGCCGGATTTGGGTAGCGGTGAGGCAGATGATCTGGAGGCGATGCCGCCCGCCATGCTCGGCGAGTTGACCCGGCTGGGACTGGTCTAGCGCCAGGACTCTCAGAGCGGCATGAGCGCCGCGACGATCCAGCGTTCCTCGGCGCGCAACACGCCCCAGGCGCGCGCGGCGGCGCGGCTGTCCATCGCTTCGACACCGATGCCCCGCGCTTCCAGGGCGCGCACGAAGGACCGTGGTGGCTGGCGCAGACCAGCGCCCGTGCCCAGCAGCATGAATTCCGGCGCAGGGTCGAGGGTCAGGAGATCGTCGAACTGGGCCATGTCGAGCGCATCGATCGGCGGCGCATCGGTCCAGGCCAGGGCACGCAACGGGCTGAGCAGAAGGCCGTCGGGGAACACATCATCGCGCACGCGAAAGCCGCGCCCCTGAAAGCCGGTGACGATCGGCCCCTGCCCGCTGTCGTCGCGGCGCAGCTTGATGCCCGAATCGGTCAGGGTCGCGCCCCGTCATCGCGCGGCCCGACACGCTCCGCCTGCGCGGCGAGGCCGGCCTTCGACGCCTTTTTCTCCGACGCCTGCGGGGTGAGGCCGAGCGAGATGAGCAGCGACGACGACACATAGATGGACGAATAGGTCCCCACCACCACGCCCAGCATCATCGCGGCGGTAAAGCCGCGCAGCACATGGCCACCAAACAGCAGCAGCGACCCCAGCGCCAGCAGGATGGTCAGCGACGTCATCACGGTGCGCGGCAGCGTTTCATTGACCGACAGGTCGATGAGCGCCTTCATGTCCATCTTGCGATATTTGCGCATATTTTCGCGAATACGGTCGTCGATCACCATCTTGTCGTTGATCGAATAGCCCACGATCGTCAGCACCGCCGCCACGATGTTGAGGTCGAATTCCAGCTGGGTGATGGCGAAAAAGCCGAGCGTCATCAGCACGTCGTGCATGATCGCGACGAAGGTCGAAACGCCGAACTGCCATTCATAGCGCAGCCAGGAAAAGATCGCGATGCCGACCACGGCCAGCACCACGGCCAGGATGCCGTTCTGGATCAGTTCGCCAGACACTTTGCCCGACACCGTGTCGTAGCGGGAAAAGGTGACGCCCGGAAACTGCGCCGTCATCGCGTTACGGGTCTTTTCCACCACCGCGTTGGCCGCGCCCGCGCCGCCCTGCTCAGGCAGCGGCAGGCGGATTTGCACCGTCTTGGGATCGCCGAACTGCTGTAGCGAGCTTTCGCCCACGCCCAGGCGGGCGATGGTGGCGCGCACCCTGTCGGTTTCCACCGCCTGCGGGAACTTCGCCTCGATCATCAGGCCGCCGACGAAATCGACGCCCAGATTGAGACCCCTGTGGGCTACGGCACCAATCGCCAGCACCGTCAGCAAGGCAGTGAGCGCGAACGCCCATTTCCGCATCGCGACGAAGCCGATATTGGTGTTGTCGGGGACAAGCTTGAGCAGTTTCATGGCTTAAAACCTAATGCCGTTCGGGCTGAGCCTGTCGAAGCCCAGTCCTTTTTGAAGACCAGTTCCCTTCCGAAGAAAGAACAGCCCTTCGACAAGCTCAGGGCGAACGGAGATGCGACGCGCGCGCATCAGATCGTGATTTCGGTCGGCCGCTTGGCGCGGACCCAGCGCGACGCCAGCAGGCGTGTGAAGGTGACGGCCGTGAACACGCTGGTCGCAATACCGATCAGCAGCACGATCGCGAAGCCCTTGACCGGCCCGGAACCGAGCGCGAGCATGATGCCGCCAGCGATCGCATGGGTGACGTTGGCTTCGAAAATGGTGCGGCTGGCTTCCTTATAGCCATGTTCGATCGCCTGCACCACGTTACGGCCGCGTCGGCGCTCCTCACGGATGCGTTCATAGATGAGCACGTTGGCGTCCACCGCGGTGCCGATCGTGAGCACGAAGCCGGCGATGCCCGGCAGCGTCAGCGTCGCGCCCAAAATGCCCATCACGCCCAGGATCACCAGAACGTTGATGGCCACGGCGATATTGGCATAGACGCCGAAACGGCCATAGCTCACGAACATGAAGGCGGCGACCGCGACCACTGCGATGATCGATGCGATGAGGCCGGCGCGGATCGAATCGGCGCCAAGGCCCGGCCCGACCGTGCGTTCCTCCACCACCGTCAGCGCGACGGGCAGCTTGCCCGAGCGCAGCGCGATGGCGAGCTGATTGGCGCTTTCCACGGTGAAATTGCCGCTGATCTGCGCGCTGCCGCCAAGGATCGGTTCGTTGATGTTGGGGGCGGACAATACCCTGCCGTCCAGGATGATGGCGAAGGGGCGATTGACATTCTGCGACGTCACCTGCCCGAACTTGCGGCCACCAGAGCCATTGAAGCGGATGTTGACGATCGCCTGGTTATTCTGGTCATAGCCCTGCGTGGCGTCGGTCAGATCCTCGCCCGACACCATCACCTGCCGCTTGACCGCGATCACGGGAACGCCGGACGGATTGTCGGGATAGGGCAGGACTTCGCTGCCCACCGGCGCACGGCCCTGCGCGACTTCCGCCGGATTGGCGGCCGTGTCGACCAGCTTGAATTCCAGCTTCGCGGTCTGGCCGAGCAGGTCCTTCAACGCCTTGGGATTCTGAAGACCCGGCACCTGCACGACGATGCGATTGTCACCCTGCTGCTGGATCGTGGGTTCGCGCGTGCCCATTTCGTCGATGCGCTTGCGGATCACTTCGGTCGCGACTTCCATCGCGCTCTTGACCGCATTGTCGATGCCGGCATCGGTCGGCGTGATGACGATGGTGGAGCTGTTGACCACTTCGACATTGAAGTCGCGCTGGCCGGTGAGGCCCGCCCCCTGGGTCAGCGGACGAATCCGTTCGACCGCGGCATCGACCTGGGCCGGATCGCGGACCATGAAGCTGAGCTTCCCATCGCGACTGGAGATATCGCCGATCGCGATGCGTGGGTCGCCGCGCCGCAATTCGGTGCGGACCTGCTCCTCCATATTGACCAGCCGCTGCCTGGCGACGTCCTGGGTCGATGCCTCCAGCAGCAAATGGCTGCCGCCGGCAAGGTCGAGCCCCAGATTGACGCGCGTCTGCATGAAGCCGGGCAGCTTCGCGACGGCCGCGTCGGGCAGGAAGCTCGGCACGGCGCACAGCACGCCGATCAGGAGCGGCAGGAGGATCGCGGCGATCGCCCAGCGCGAAAAGTTCAGCATGACGCCGCTCAGTCGTTCGCGGGCTTGGCGGTCATCGGATCGATGACGTCGGTCAGCGTGGCCTTGACAGCCTTGACCTTCATGCCCGGCGCCAGTTCGACATCGGCGTAGATATCATCGACGCGCACCACCTTGCCCACCAGGCCGCCGCCGGTGACGACCTGATCGCCCTTCTTCACCGCGTCGATCTTGGCCTTGTGCGCCTTCATCTTCTTTTGCTGCGGACGGATGAGCAGGAAATAGAAGACGACGAAGATCAGGACCAGCGGCGCCATCTGCACCAGGATACCGGCGCCCGAGGCTTGCCCGCCCGCGGTTTGGGCAAAGGCTGGGGTAATGAACATGGGTGGGACTGCCTTGTTGTCTGTCGGTCGCGGGCCGCCACACGGCACCCACGGATCAAGGGCGGGCGGCTAACACAGACAAGGGGGCAGAGGCAATATGATAAGGACATGGGACGAGACGCGCGCGCCAATGCGATTGAGCCCTTGCATCGGGGCGATCATGGCTCTATTGGGCGCCCTCCGGTCGGGACGTAGCGCAGCCTGGTAGCGCATCACACTGGGGGTGTGGGGGTCGGAGGTTCGAATCCTCTCGTCCCGACCAATAATTCAATGACTTAGCCTCACCTACCCTGCCCCACATGGCGCGCGGGCGGGTTATGGGCAGTTTCCACGACCTATCCGGCTAGCCAGTCTGGCAATTAGCTGTTGGTATGTGGCGAAGGCTGCGACGGCGCGTTGAATAGCCGATTCGACAGAATGTGCGTAGGTCTGCGATTTAGAGTTAGACCTTGAGAGCGACGTTTCCTTTGCTAATCTTGAACCATGGGAACGATAGAACTCGCGACGGTTGTGCAAGCCGTTTCTTCCGTTTTGGCCTTTATCGCGGCTTTGATCGCCGTTTTGGTTACATACAAGGCTCCCGCTCAAGCGGCAAATCTTCAGAGAGAACATGATGCGGAATTGGAGCGATAGGGAGAACGTTATCAAATACTGAAAACACTCATGGAGTATCGTGGGGTAGACATTTCAGCACCAGAACCCGTCGCAGCACTCAATATGATAGTCATCGTCTTTCAAGAAGAACGCAATGTTTTGGATGCTTGGCATGAGTTTCTTTGCTACACTAATGGAGCTGATAATCACACCAATCGCTCAAACGCATATATGGGCATAATAGTGGCGATGGCGAAGAGCCTCGGATATTCGGACCAACTTACCGTCGCAGCTATCGACCGAGGATATTACCCACGCACAACGTAACAAACCCCGCCTACGACGGCCGTTCATATTTTGGGAAATGTAGGCGATTTTCCCCCATCGCGGGCCAACCTGTTCGTTCTGGCCGGTTCGTTCCGGTTTGCGGAATATTTCTGGCGGGGGCCGATGCCTTTGTCCTTCACCGACGTCTTCCCGGTATCGTTGCCGCCAAAATAGGCAAATTAAGTGCGCATTGGCCTTCATCCTGATAGGCGGTGAGCCGATCATGTCGACGCCCAACGGTCGACCAGCGCCCGGCGAGGGGGCTATGGTGATCGGCAAGGATACAAGGGGTGTTTCAAGGTCGGATGACTGACGCTATCTTTTACAGCTTCCGCCGCTGCCCTTATGCGATGCGCGCGCGTATGGCTGTTGTCGTCAGCCAGGCCCGCGTCGAACTGCGGGAGGTCAAGCTATCCGCAAAACCGCAGGCTCTGTTGGCGGCCTCACCCAAAGGCACTGTCCCCGTGCTCGTCTTGCCCGAGGGCCGGGTTATCGACGAAAGCCTCGACATCATGCGCCATCTATTGGTCCGGAATGATCCTGACGGCTGGTTGAACCGCGATGACTCGGAGCTGATCGCGCTGAACGACGGCCCTTTCAAGCATGACCTTGATCGATATAAATATCCTGAGCGTCATGGATCGGATTCTCTGTCTCATCGAAGCGCTGCGGTGGCGTTTCTCGAAAGGCTTGAGCGCAGGCTGGCGTGCAATCCCTATCTGGCCGGTGGCGCATGGGGGCTGACGGACGCAGCCATTATGCCGTTCATTCGACAATTCGCCGCGGTCGACCAGGGTTGGTTCGACACTCTCACGCTTCCGGCCGTCAAAAGCTGGCTGCGCGCCTGTACGTCGTCGAACCTGTTTGCCACGGTGATGGTGCGCCCATCCCCCTGGATGCCGGGAGACGCTCCAGTCCATTTCCCGTCATGAGCTGATGTTGGACACGCGGCTGCCGGCGGACTGGTTGCCGTCAGCACGCGACGCCATTCGATCGCAGGCGTCAGCGCGGTACCGACCCTGATCCTGTCCGCCCCCCCCCCCAACGCGCACCGGAATGGGATATATCATGCCATGACGAGCAGGCGGACCAGCGCGTCAGCGCTGTCGCTGCGCTCTGCCGATCAACAAAGTGGTGATGCTGCCAATCATGGTCAACGTCGCCAGCGGGATCAGCGCCATCGGAAAACTGCCCGTCTGATCCTTTATATGCCCCAGCACGGATGTCGCGCCGCCTGTGCCGAGATGGGCTATGGTGTTGATGGCAGCCACGCCTGCGGCGGCCATGCTGGGTGGGAGCGTTTCGGTCGACAGGGCCCAAAATGGCCCCTTGATGGCGTAATTGCCGATCAGAACAAGGGTGAGCAGGATCATGGTAATGGTCAATGACCCCGTCAGCAGCGTCGCGAACAAGCTGACCGAGGTCAGCGCCAAGGGGATAGCCGTCGACCACATCCGCTCTCCCGTCTTATCAGCGATACGGCCCCAGATGACCATGAAAATGGCGGCGAACCCAAACGGGATCATATTGAATAGTCCCGTTTCCCAAGTGCTCAGGCCAAAGGATTTGAGGATTTGCGGCTGCCAGATGGACAAGGCGTTGCTGGTGGCGGAGCTGCCGCAATACACCACCGCCAACGCCCATACTTTGCCATTGGTCAGCGTGCGCCACACCGAACCCGGCTTTGCGGTGCCCGGTGCATGCTCGTTCGCCAGCGTGTCTGTCAGCCAGCTGCGTTCTTCGGCCGACAGGAAGCTCGCGTCCTTAGGACGGCTCGGCAGAAGGAACAACGCGACCAGTCCCAGCAGAACGGCCGGCAAAGATTCCATAATGAACAGCCATTGCCACCCCGCAAAGCCCGCCATCCCATCCAACGAAAGCAACAGCGCGGAAATGGGCGATCCCAGAAAATTGGACAGCGGAATTGCGACCATGAAGGTCGCCACGATCCTGGCCCGATATGCGCGCGGAAACCATTGCGCGAGATAGAGCACCGCGCCGGGGAAGAAGCCCGCTTCCGCCGCCCCCAGCAGGAAGCGCAGGCCATAGAAGGAATAGGCGCCCGTGACAAAAGCCATGCCGATCCCGACCAGACCCCAGGTGATCATGATCCGCGCGATCCAGACCCGCGCGCCGAACTTCTCCATCGCGACGTTGCTCGGCACTTCAAATAGCACATATGCGATAAAGAAGAGGCTGCCGCCGATACCAAAGGCTGTCTGCGTCAGTCCAATGTCGGCGTTCATGGTGAGCGCGGCAAAACCGATATTCACCCGATCGACATAGGCGATGAAATAGCACAGGATCAGGAAGGGAACGATCCGCCACGCCACCTTGCGCATCGTCCGGCGCTCTATCTCGCTCACCAACGCATGGGAATTGGCGGACGTGCCGTCCGGTACAATGGATATGGTCATCAGCTTTCCTTTGTCGGGGAAGATGTCATGCAATCAGAAGGAAACGGCGACGCGGCCAACCACGGTGTTGCCTTCGTCGGCGCCGGCAAAGGCGCCCGCGCGGTTTTCGGTGCGCCAGCGGATCCAGTTCGGGGTCACGCGAACCCAGTCGAGCAGATACCAGTTGAGCCCCAGCGTGGTGGAATAGCCCTCGCCACCCAGAGGGCCGGAATAGGAGACTTGGTCGTAGCGAGCGGCAATTTCGACCGCGCCCCAGCCGCCATCGGTTATGGGCCGCAATACCCGCGGCTTGGACCAAACGCCGCCGCGCGCGACATAGGGCGGCTTCTCTCCGGTCAGATAGACACCGGTGCCGATCGATCCGGCGCGCACGCCGACATGCCGGCCGCCCGCACTGTCGCGCGCCCACACATCGCGCTCGCCATATTCGCCGAACATCCAGAAACTCTTGTAGACGCCCCCCAGTTCAAGGCCAAAGGCTTGCCCATGATCGGGATCGAGCAGACTGGATGCCTGGACGGTGATGAGTTCGTTGAAACGGCCGCCGATGCGGGTCGAGAGCGGGATGCTTGCGACTCCGCTCGAAAAATCTTCGCGATACCCCCAGGCCCCCAGATGGACGATAGCCTCACTGTTGCGCCACGGATTCCAGTGGACCCGGCCGGTCAAGGTCGTGCTGTCGCTCACGCTACCATTGGTGCTGGCTTCGTTGCCGTCGAGCTGAACGGCGGCGTGCCAGGTTTTGCCATAGACCCGCGCCATGGCGCCCAGGCCGAACGATCCCTTTCGCGGGGCTGTTGCCAGCGCTGTGGCATTGCGTTCTAGAAAGGGCTGGCTGTCGGAGCTCGACGCCCCTTCCATCGACCGGTCCGTAAGCCTGTTGCCCAGCGACAATTCGTAAATATTGTCGCCCCATTTCTTGGTGAAGGATAAATAGGCGCCGCGCAGTGCGGCCTGATTGTCGGTTAGATCGAATTCGACCTGATAGCCGATCATGTCGCCAAGCTTGCCTTCGACGCCCAATCGGATCGCGCGCGCCTTGGTCCCGGTGATGTTGCGCCGGTCGAAATTCGACCCGAAGCTGCTCGACGTGTCGAACAGCATCCGGCCGCGAAGCCGCATGGCGGACTTGCCGTCTGCACTGGTGATCTGGGGCAGGCCCTTGGTCCAGTCAAAGCTTTCGTCATCCACATTGGCCGCCTGCGATGGCGATGGTGCAGTCAGCGGATCGGAAGCAGGCCGCATCGCCGCGTTCCCAGCCGGCAGGTTGCGCAGTCGCTCCAGCCGGTCGAGGCGCGTTTCCACGACAGGCCTTGCCTTCGCCACCTCAGCCGCGGTGACCGCCGTTTCCTGCACCACAGGCTCCAGCGCGGCCAGGCGGCGTTCCAGCGCATCGATCCGTGCCTGCTGCGCTTCCAGCGCGGCAGCCTGATCCCTAACCAGTCGTTCGAGCCCCAGCTGCGATGTCTGGGCCGTCGCGGGAAATGCAGGCAGCAGGAAGAGCGCGGCGCCGGCCGCCTTTTGCATGGACATCAGCGTGCCTTGAAAGCTTTGAACCCAAATAGTCGGGTCGGCGTGGATGTGAGGATCGCGGATCTCGCGGCGGGGTCAGGCACCCAGCGGTCCAGCGCGCTGCGGCATTCGCCCGCATCAGCGACATTTTCGAACTGGGTATGAGGCCAGTCACTCCCCCAGAGCAGTCGATCCGGACCAAAGGCGTTCAACAACCGGGGCGCTGCGTTCTCGGCCAGTTTCGCCCCGATCCGATAGGGCGCCGACAATTTTACATAGACCTGGCCGCTGCCGGCAGCCTCCAGAAGATAGCGAAAGCCAGGATCCTTAACGCCAAGGACGGCATCGGGTCGACCGAAATGATCGACCACCACCGGCGCTCCGGACTGGACCAAAGCCGGCAGAAGGCCGGGCAACCGGGCGGCTTCGCATTGGATTTCGATCTGCCAGCCAAGCTGTGCGACGACTGCAAGATGCCGGCGCCATTCAGGACTGCCAAAGTCGGGATCGTTACGGCCGATGAGGTTCAGCCGAATGCCAGCGACTCCCGCCTTTGCCAGACGCGCCATGTCATCGGCCGGCGTCTGGCGCGGCAGAGCCACTATTCCGCGCAATTGCTCCCCATGCTGCTCGAGCGCACGGAGCAGATAGCTGTTGTCGAAGCCCAGGAAGCTGGGCTGGATCAATACGCCCCTGGCCATGCCATTGGCGCGCAACATGATCAGATAGTCATGCAGCGTGGCGTCGTAATCGACAGTGTAGCGACGGCGCTGCGCGAGGGGCAGGTCGCGCCGGAACACATGGGCGTGCGTATCGATTGCGGCTGTTCCTTGGAAATCCCTGCCAAAAGCTGGCGACGCGGCAAAAGCGATCGCGCCTTGGAGGAAGGATCGACGAGCGATCATGCGGTCGCGCCTTCGATCAGATTGACGTCGCGGGTTTCGGGCAGCGCCGGCAGGATAAGAACGACCAGGCCATAGCTGGCCGCAGCAACGATCCCGATCAGAATGTCGAGCGGCATCGCCGCCGATGCCCAGCCGATAAGGCCAGGCAGCAAGGCGGACGCCAACCGCCCGCCATTATAGGCCAGCCCGACGCTGGCCCCGCGCACGGGAGCGGGAAACATCTCGGCAAACCAGCAACCCAATATCGCAGGCGTGCCGCCGGCGGCGAAACCGACGGGCAAGGCAAGGATCAGGATGATCGCTGGCCCGCCATCGGTGAGGGCAAAGAGCAGGGCGAACAGGGCAGAGCAGGTTGCGAACAGGGCAATGACCGGCCGCCGCCCGAGCCTGTCCGACAGAAATCCCGCGACGAGGCAGCCAGTCGCGAAGGCGAGCGTCATCAGCAACAGCGCAAGCCCGGTCAGCGTCGGCGAATAAAGCCGCACCGTGCTGAGCAGCGTCGGCAGCCAGGTGAACAGGCTGTGAAAACCACCATGTGCGCCCAGGCCGACGAGCGAGGCGAGAAGCAGTCGTTTCCGGACAGAAAATTCTGCCAGAGGCGCAATGCCCGCGTTGTTAAGCGCGCCTGGCGCCCGCTCCCGCGCGATGAGCCGCCGGCGAAACCAGAAAATCAGGGCGGCAGGCGCTATGCCGATCAAAAACATCGCGCGCCAGGCCAGATCGCCGGGGAGCCAGAGCGTTGCCGCCAGATACACCAATACGGCAGCCGCCCAGCCGACCGACCAGGCGCTTTGCATCATGCCCAGGAAAGATCCGCGCTTTCGCGGCGGTGCGATCTCCGCCAGCATGACCGCCCCGACGGACCATTCTGCGCCAAATCCCAGCCCCTGGGCACCCTTGAGGACCATCAACTGCCAGGGTGCCGTGACGAAGGCCGCCCCGAATGTCGCAATGGCGACCACCAGGATCGATATGGTGAGAATCCGGATGCGTCCGAAACGATCCGCCAGATGGCCACCCAGCGGACCGCCGACAGCAGCACAGCCAAGGCCGAATGTGATGATCGAACCCGCCTGCTGCGGGCTGAGATGCCAATTGGCGAGCATCAAGGGCAGAGCAAGACCGAACAGCTGATAATCGAAAGCATCGGCTGCCCAGCCGCCAAAGCTGGCAGCAGCTACCGCCTTTCGATCTGTTGGGGCGGAATCACCCTCGACCATTCACCTACTCCTATAGTCATCTATATGACATTAGCGGCACGAGGCTGTCAAATGTCTTTCCGATGAATGTTCGTCAGTGAACTTCGACTTCGTAGACGAACTGGTCCGCCAGACCGTGGGAGGTGCGCCATTCCAAGGGATGGTCCGCATGATCTATCGCTTGCCGTTCGATCCGCACGACACTGGATCCGGCCGGCGCCTCCAGATCGCACGCGACGTCCGCATCCGCGGTCTCCACTGTCAGACGCTCTTTCGCGCGCGCGACGATGCGGCCGAAATGCCGTTCATAGGCCGGATATAGAAGCGGCGTCAGCATTGCGATGTCCATATCCAGTATCGGTCCGAACAGGGTGGCCGATAGCCATATTTCCTCGCGCAGCAGTACTTTGCCTCCGTCGGTTCGCAGACGGATCATGCGGATTGCGTTTTCCTCAGGACCAAGGCGCAGCCTGTCCCGGACGATATCCGAAGGGGTGGCCAATGACCGGGATAATATCCGACTGTCCGGCGCGATCGACCGCTCTCCACACGATCCCAGACGGAAGAAACGGAACAAGGATGTGCTGAAATCGGCGCGCCGCACGAACATCCCTCTGCCATGCGCCCGCTCGATCACGCCGTCGCTGGCCAGCTCATCGATCGCCCGGCGGATGGTGCCGATGGCGACGCCATAGATGCTGGACAACTCCGCCTCCGTCGCGATCGCCTCACCCGCCTTCCACTCGCCGCGCGCAATGCGGGCAGCGATATCGTCGCGGATCTGCTGATACCGTGGCAATCGGGGATCGGCCTTGATCACGATGCGGTCCCCTTTGCTATGCCGGGAGAGCGGATCAATATGCCCTCCATGTCCACCAAAAGCGGTCGCCCGGCAGAATGGGAGTGCCGCCCATTTCGATGACGCCATCAATGTCGCCGACGTCACGATCCGCCGACCTGCGCGGCATCGTACCCAGGCACGCGATGCCGATATCCCTCTCTGCGAGCGCCATCATGTCGCTGACCGCGCCTGGAATGATAAGGTCGCGGGTCGCAAACATGGGATACTCCAAAGTCATATATATGAGCTGGTTAGCTTCGAATATGGAGCAAGGCCAGAATAAATGGATATGTGGCAAAGCCTCGCTCTGCCCGGACGATGGGGCAAAGTGTGAAATGCCCCATTTGCCGACGGCCCAGGCCATTCTGCCTGTTTGGTGCACGGAACAGCGACGTCCTCATTGTCGTCGGCGACGCCCGCCCCGTTAGACAAGACCGATCCGTCGCCAAAACGCGAACGATATCGAGCGGCCCTTTGCCCCGGCGCTCTTCTCGTGCTCTGAGGATGAGAAATGGTGCTGCTGGCGAGGATTGAACTCGCGGCCTCTCCCTTACCAAGGGAGTGCTCTACCACTGAGCTACAGCAGCAAAACCAACTCGATCGGCTCTCCTGACTGCTCTACAGAGCCGGCAGGTTCGCCGTGACTTCCTACGCAGCCCCGCTTTTGCTCGGCAGGCCCCCTCTCAGGGAGCGCTTACCGCCGAGCCAAGGCAGCCCTACGTCCGGTCCGCAACGCCATCTGCGCCTTTGGAGGCCGGGCCTATGACCGCCAGAACCGCTTGTGTCAAGGCGGCTTGCTGCGGATGATGAATTTTGCTTATGCCGCTTTCATGGCTGAAACGCAGGACGAGAAAAAGGCACGGCTGGCGCAGGCTTTGCGAGACAATCTGCGCCGTCGCAAGGCGCAGAGCCGGGACGCTGTCCGCGAAGAGGGGGACGCGTCGCCCCCGCCCGACCCGTCCCGGCGCTAGACATCAAAGCGGCGCGCAGGCGTCCTTGAGCCATATGTGGGCGTCGCCATCCAGTTGCGGGCCGACTACCTCCAGCACTCGGGCGTGATAGGCGTCCACCCATGCGCGTTCGTCGGCGCTGAGCATGTCGACAGCAATCAGCGCGCGATCAATCGGTGCGAAGGTCAGCGTTTCGAAGCCAAGCATCTCCTTTTCCGCACCGGGGATGGCGCGCGGCTCCACCAGGACAAGGTTTTCGATGCGGATTCCATATTCGCCGGTCTTGTAATAGCCCGGCTCATTGGAAAGAATCATGCCAGGCACCAACGGTTCGTCGCCACCGCCAAAGGTGGCGATGCGCTGCGGTCCTTCATGCACCGACAGGAAGCTGCCCACGCCATGTCCGGTGCCATGGGCATAGTCCAGCCCTTCGGCCCAGAGATATTGGCGCGCCAAAATGTCGAGTTGCCCGCCCCGCGTTCCCTTCGGGAAAATGGCGCGGGCCAGCGCGACATGCCCCTTGAGCACCAGCGTGAAGTGGCGCTGCATGGCCTGGGTCGGCTCGCCTACCGCGATGGTGCGCGTCACGTCGGTGGTGCCGTCGCGATACTGGCCGCCCGAATCCACCAGATAGAGCGTGCCGGGTTCGATCGGGCGGTTGGTCTTTTCCTCGACGCGATAATGGACGACCGCGCCATTGGGTCCGGCGCCGCTGATCGTGTCAAACGACAAATCCTCCAGCAGGCCAGTATCCTTGCGGAAAGCCTCCAGTCGATCTGCCGCGGACAATTCGGTAAGGCCGCCCTTGGGCGCTTCAACCGACAGCCAGTGGAGGAAGCGGCTGAGCGCCGCGCCATCGCGCGCCTGGGCAGCCTTGTGCCCGGCGATTTCGGTGTCGTTCTTGATCGCCTTGGGCAGGACGGCCGGATCGCGGAGCGCCAGCACCTTGGCACCGCCCTGTTCCAGCGCCTCGAAAATGGCGGCGACAGCGCGTTCGGGGTCCGCGACGACACTCTTGCCCTGCAAGCCCGCCAGCGCGTCCGCAAAGGCGGCGCGATCATGGACGCGCACGCCATTGCCCAGATGCTGAGCGACGGCATCGTCCATTTTTTCCGGCGCAACGAAAAGGTCAGCGGTGGCATCGGCGTGGACGATGGCATAGGCAAGGGCGACCGGCGTGCGATCGACATCCTTGCCCCGTATGTTGAAAGTCCAGGCGATCGAATCGAGCGCCGACAAGATCGCGGCGTCCGCCTTCTTCGATGTCAGCCAATCGGCCATGGCAGCGCGCTTTTCCGCCGCGCTGCGCCCTGCAAAACGATCATCATGCACGACCAGGCGGGCGTCGCTCGGCGCCGGGCGATCGGGCCAGACAGCGTCGATGGGGTTAGTGTCGACCGCGACGAGTTCCGCTCCCTGCTCGGCCAATGCTTCGGTCGCCTGCCGAACCCAGCTGCGCGTGTGGAGCCAGGGATCATAGCCGATCCGTGCACCCTGCGACGCATGATCCTTCAGCCATTGCGCAATCGAGGTTTGTGGCACGCTTTCATAGTGCCAGTGCGCCCCATCCACCTGTTCGCGCACTTGCAGCGTATAGCGTCCATCCACGAAAATTGCGGCTTCCTGCGGCAGAACGACGGCGCTGCCTGCCGACCCCTGAAATCCCGTCAGCCAGGCGAGCCGCTGGGCATAGGCGCCGACATATTCGCTCATATGTTCGTCGGTCAGCGGCACAACGAAACCGTCCAGCTTCTGGCGCACAAGCTGCGCGCGCAGGGCTTTCAGGCGATCTTCATAACTGGACATCGGTCATTCCTTGGATCATTCCGGCCTCTTGCGCCGGCGACAATGTCGACAACATAGAGGGCCACGCCGCCATATGCCAGCGCGGCCCCTGTCTGGAACATGGATAGTTAATGACCGACCTTATGCAGCCTGCCCCATCCTCACTGTCTTCCCCGCCAATCGCCGCATGTCGTCAGCACAGCGTCACCCATCATGGCATCACCGTGGATGATCCCTACGCCTGGCTGCGCGACCCGGACTACCCCGACGTCAAGAACAAGGAAATTCTGGCCTATCTGGAAGCGGAGAATGCCTGGTTCGAAGCCGCGATGGCGCCGCACAAGCCTCTGGTCGATCGGCTGTTTCAGGAGATGAAGGGCCGCATCAGGGAAGATGACCAGTCGGTCCCGCAAAAAGATGGCGACTATGTTTACTGGCGCGCCTTCGAAATCGGCGCGCAATATCGCAAATGGTATCGCCGTCCTGCCGCGGGCGGGCCTGACCAGTTGATCCTGGACGAACCTTCACTGGCGGATGGCCATGACTATTTCCGTCTTGGCGCACTCTCGGTCAGCCCGGACGGGCGCTACCTCGCCTATGCGATCGACACCAACGGGTCGGAACGGTTCGAGGCGCGGATCAAGGACCTGGAAAGCGGATCATTGCTGCCAGAGATCATTCCCGGCACTTTGTCGTCCCTGGTCTGGACGTCGGACAGCAAGGGGCTGCTCTATGGCCTCGCCAATGAAAGTTGGCGCACCGACAATGCCCGGCTACATTGGCTGGGACAGGATGTCGCCAGCGATGTCGAGCTGTTTCACGAGGATGACGAGGGCTTTCGCGTATCCATCGGCCTTACCTCCTCGGAAAAATATATCGTCATCGCGACCGGCGACCATGTGACGAGCGAAGCGTGGCTGCTGCCCGCCAATGACCCCACGGCAACGCCGCTTCTGGTAGCTGGTCGGCACCCCGGCCGCGAATATGACGTCGATGAACATGACGGGACGCTCTATATTCGCACCAACGACAGCCACCCCAATTTCCGTCTGGTAAAGGCGACGCTGGAAGCCCCTGGCGAATGGGAGGAAGTGATCGGCCCGGACGCGCATTTCTATCTGACCGATTTCACCCTCTTCAAACATTTTTACGTGACCGAAGGGCGGCAGGACGGGCTCGACCAGATCGAGTTGCGCGACTATGCGACGCATGAAGCCAAGCGCATCCCGTTCCCGGAGGCGAGTTATTCGGTCAGCCTGGACGATAATCCCGAATATGATGTGACGAAGCTGCGCATCGGCTATGAATCGATGGTCACGCCAGACACCATCTATGATTATCATCTGGATACGGGCGAACTGGAAGTACTGAAAGTCCAGGAGATCCCGTCGGGCTATGACGCGACCCGCTATGCGACCGAGCGGCTGATGATCCCGGCGCGCGACGGCACGGACATCCCGGTGTCGATCGTCTATCCCGCCGATTTTCCCAAGGATGGCAGCGCGCCGCTGCATCTTTATGGCTATGGCGCCTATGGCATGGCGATGGAGCCGGGCTTTTCGACGAGCCGCCTGTCGTTGCTTGATCGCGGGTTCGCCTTCGCCATCGCCCATATCCGTGGCGGCGACGATCTGGGTCAGCAATGGTATCTGGACGGCAAACTGGACAAGCGCGGCAACACCTTCACCGATTTTGTCGATGTGGCCAAGGGGCTGATCGAACGCGGCTATGCCGCCAAAGGGCGGGTGAGCATTTCGGGCGGCTCGGCCGGTGGCGAACTGATGGGCGCTGCCATCAATTCCGATCCCGATCTGTTCGGCGCGGTCGTCGCACATGTCCCTTTCGTTGACGTGCTCAACACGATGCTGGACGCCAGCCTGCCGCTGACGCCGGGCGAATGGCCGGAATGGGGCAACCCGATCGAGGATGCGGAGGCGTTTCGCACCATTCAATCCTATGATCCCTATGGCAATGTCAAAGCGCAGGCCTATCCGCCGCTGATGGTGACGGCCGGTCTGAACGACCCGCGCGTCACCTATTGGGAGCCGGCAAAATGGGTGGCGCGGCTGCGCGCAACGAAGACGGACGAGAATATCCTGCTGCTCAAGACCAATATGGGCGCTGGCCATGGCGGCAAATCCGGGCGGTTCGAAAGCCTGCATGAAACGGCCGAGGAGTTCGCCTTCATTCTCTGGCAATTGGGGGTGAAGGGCTGATGGCGGCGAGCTTCACCAAACAGATCACCGCGCTGCCCGAGCATATTGACGAACTCGGCCATGTGAACAATGCCGTCTGGGTGCAGTGGATGGAGCAGGTGTCGGTGGAGCATTGGCGACAGGACGCCGATCCTGCCCATGTCGAAGCCTATATTTGGGTCGTGACCCGTCACGAAGTGGACTATCGCGGCAATGTGAAGGAAGGGGAGAAGGTGACAGCGCGCACCTGGATACCCGAAGGTCCGCGCGGGGCGCGGTTCGACCGGATGATCGAGTTTATCGGTCCGGATGACAAAGTGAAGGTGGCGGCCAAATCCACCTGGGCGATCATTGACAAAGCATCGGGCCGAATCCTGCGCGTACCGGCCGAGGTGGCGGCGAACTTCGTGTGAGCGCGCCGCCAGCGTCGAGCGCGGTCGAGGAGCAGGAAGCGCGCTTGCCCTGTTACTCGACTGCGCCCGAAACCAAGGACGACTAGCTCAGGCGGCCTGCGCCTTGAGCAATTTGTCGATAGTGAGCGGATAGTCACGCAGGCGGATACCGGTGGCATTGTAGATTGCGTTGGCCACCGCAGCGCCCGCACCACAAATGCCCAGTTCACCCACGCCCTTCGCCTTCATCGGTGAACTTTTGTCGTCCAGTTCGTCCACGAACAAGACGTCCTGATGCGGGATGTCGGCATGCACGGGCACCTGATATTCGGCCATGTCATGGTTGACGAAGAAGCCGAAACGGGTGTCGACGTCCAACGCCTCCATCAACGCAGCACCGACGCCCATGGTCATCGCGCCGATCACCTGGCTGCGCGCGGATTTGGGGTTGAGGATGCGCCCTGCGGCAAAGGCGCCGCCCATGCGGCGAATACGGACTTCGGCGGTGTCCATGTCGACCCCGACCTCGCAGAAATGCGCACCGAACGTCGCCTGCGCATATTTCTTGTCGAGATCGCCATATTCCATGCTGTCTTCGGCCCACAGCCCCTGCGCGCCGGCAAGCGACGCCAAGGTCTGCGACTGGTTGCCCATTCGCACCAGCCCATCTTCAAATTGCGCCTGCTCGGCCGCATAGCCCGCTTTTTCGGCCAGCTTGGCGCGCAGCGCCATAGCGGCGGCATAGACGCCAGCGGTGGAACTGTTGGCGCCCCACTGGCCGCCTGACCCGGCCGACACCGGGAAGCGGCTGTCGCCCAGGCGGACCGTGACCTGATCGAGATCGACGCCCAGCATTTCTGCGGCGGTCTGCGCGATGATCGTGTAGCTGCCGGTGCCGATGTCGGTCATGTCGGTTTCGACGATGACCTTGCCACTGCCGTCCACGCCGATGCGGGCACCCGACTTTTCCGTCAGATTATTGCGGAAGGCCGATGCCATACCCATGCCCACGAGCCAGCGGCCGTCACGGACCTGGCCCGGCTTGGGATTGCGCCTTTGCCAACCAAAACGATCCGCACCCGCGCGCAGGCATTCCACCAGCTTGCGGCTTGAAAATGGCCGTTGCGGCCCGGCTTCGGGGTCGAATTGCACATCGTTACGGATGCGCAGTTCGACCGGATCGACGCCGCAGGCTTCTGCCAGTTCGTCCATGGCGACTTCCAGCGCGAGCAGTCCGACCGCTTCGCCCGGTGCACGCATGGCATTGCCTTCAGGCAGGTTCAACGTGACCAGGCGGTGCGCGGTCATACGGTTTTCACCACGATAGAGCAGCCGCGTCTGCTGCGCCGCCGTTTCCGCGCCGCCGCCCGGCAAGTCGCCCGACCAGACTTCATGTGCGATCGCGTCGATCACACCATCCTTGTCCGCGCCAATCCGGATGCGCTGAATCGTTGCTGGCCGGTGCGTCGTATTGTTGGGGATTTGCGGGCGGGCAATCGCCACCTTGACGGGCCGGCCCACCTGACGGGCGCCCAGCGCCGCCAGCAACGCATCAGCGCGCAGGAACAATTTGGAGCCGAAGCCGCCACCGATATAGGGCGACACGAACCGGATATTCTCCTTGGGAATGCCCAATGTCTTGGCCATGTCGCCCACGCTCCAGGCGATCATCTGGTTCGATGTCCACAGCGTCAGCTTGTCGCCGTTCCAGGCGGCGATGCTGGCATGGGGCTCCATCATCGCATGACTTTGATCCGGCGTGGTGTAGGTCTGTTCGACCTTGACCGCCGCCTTGGCAAAGGCACCGTCGAAATCGCCAGCCTTGGTATCGGCCAGGCCACCGAAGCCCTGCGGCGGAATGACGCCGTTCAGCCGCTCGGCCGCAAGATCGAATTTGCCATCTTCCGGCGCATAGTCGATACGAACGAGGGCCGCGGCGGCGCGCGCATTTTCAAATGTATCGGCAACGACCAGCGCCAGCGCCTGCTCATAATGTTCGATCTGCGGGCCGCCCAGCAGATGCGCGGTATTCATATTGCCTTTCGACAGTTTGCCGGCGTTGGCGTGGGTCACGATCCCCAGGACGCCAGGCGACGCTTCCGCCGCGGTCAGATCCATGGCGGCGATCCGGCCTTTGGCAATGGCGGACCCGACAATCCAGCCATAGGCGGCGTTGGGCGCGGCGTCGTGACGTTCATAGGCATAGGCTGCCGTGCCCGTCACCTTGGCCGGGCCATCAATCCGGTCATGCGCAACGCCGATGACGCGCCCCTTGTCGATCGGGTTCGGTCCTGCTGGGGTATCGAACTTCATGCCCGTGCCTCCTGCTGGCGATAAAGCGACGCCAGCGTCCTTTCGACCAACGGTCGTTTGAAATCATTATGTTCGGTCGTCCGTGCACCGGCCAGCGCGGCCTGCGCCACCGCCTTCGCGCCTTCGCTCGCGGCGGCGTCTGCCTCCGCCGTGCGCCAGGGCTTGGCGCCAATCCCGCCGAAAGCGAACCGGGCGGTTCCGTCCTTGCCGAAAATCGCCGCGACCGAAACCAGCGCAAAGGCATAAGAGGCGCGGTCACGCACCTTGCGATAGACATGAGTGCCCGCCACTGGCTTGGGCAGCGTCACCGAGGTGATGATCTCGCCCGCATTCAGCACCGTTTCCTTATGCGGGGTTTCGCCGGGAAGCAGGTGGAAATCGGCGATCGGTATCGCGCGTTTCGTCCCATCGGCCCCCATCGTCTCGACCTGCGCATCGAGCAGGCGCATCGCCACTGCCATGTCGCTGGGATGCTGGGCGATGCAGGCATCGCTGACGCCCAATATCGCGAGGCTGCGGCTCATGCCCTTGAGCGCGCCGCAGCCGCTGCCGGGCTTGCGCTTGTTGCAGGGCATGCGGATGTCGTAGAAATAGGGGCAACGGGTGCGCTGGAGCAGATTGCCCGCCGTCGTCGCCTTGTTGCGCAACTGGCCCGACGCGCCCGCGACCAGCGCGCGGCTCAACACGCCATAATCGCGGCGCACGGTTGTGTCCGCCGCAAGATCGGTATTGCGCACAAGCGCGCCGATGCGCAGGCCGCCCTCTTCCGTCTTTTCGATGCGGTCGAGGCCGAGCCGATTGACGTCGATCAGATGGGTCGGCGTTTCAATCTGCAATTTCATGAGGTCCAGCAAATTGGTCCCACCGGCGATGAAGCGCGCGCCCTGGACTGAGGCTGCGGCCTTTGCAGCCGCTTCCACGCTGTTGGCGCGTTCATAAGTGAAAGGCTTCATGCCTTGGACTCCCCGGCTACATCGCTAATAGCGGCGATGATATTGGAATAGGCTGCGCAGCGGCAGATATTGCCACTCATGCGCTCGCGCACTTCGTCCTCGCTGAACGCGACCCGATCGAGATTTTCGGTAACATGACTGGGAACGCCCGCCTTGATTTCCTCCAGCACCGACACGGCCGAACAAATCTGACCCGGCGTGCAATATCCGCACTGGTAGCCGTCATGGACAACAAATGCCTTCTGCATCGGGTGCAGGGCCTCGGGCGTGCCCAGCCCCTCGATCGTGGTGACTTGTTCGCCGTCATGCATCACCGCGAGCGTCAGGCAACTGTTGATGCGTCGCCCTTCGACGATGACGGTGCACGCGCCACATTGGCCATGATCGCACCCCTTCTTGGTGCCGGTAAGCTTGAGATGCTCACGCAAGGCATCCAGCAGGCTGGTGCGCGGGTCCAGCTGCAAATGGACTTCCCGGCCGTTCACGGTGAGTTCGACAGGCGTCATCGGGGTTCCTTTTTTGGCAGGAGCGGACGGCGCGGCGTTCACCTGCGTGGCAAGGGGAGCCGCCGCAGCAAGCGCTGCGCCGCCCTGGAAAAGCCCGCGGCGGGTAACATGATCGGATGTCATGGCTGGTCCGTCCCTCTCAATCTGTCGATGATTACGAAGCGCGGCGCGAAATGATCCGCCGCGTCAAAAAGTTTCGCTGGTGGCATGACGATAGAGCGTTTTGGGTAAGGTGAAAAGCCGGCGCGAACGGCGATCGATCCCATGACGCAATCCAGCTCCAGATTTCTGGACGCCGCCCATCTGGCGGCAAGCTGCTGAACTAATGTGACTTTTATCCTTACGGGAGGATAATTTCACTTTTCTGCAATTCTCCCCTTGCCCCCATGGCAGACCGCTGCTAGTTCGCCGCCACCCGCCGAGAGGAACACAGCCTCCGGCCGCCAGAGCGGGCGTAGCTCAGGGGTAGAGCACAACCTTGCCAAGGTTGGGGTCGAGGGTTCGAATCCCTTCGCCCGCTCCAGTTTTCCTTCGAAAATCAGCCATTTAGAAATCCGCTGGGACGGAAAATCTTATTACGCGCACCTGTCAAAAGGGCAAAGTAATAAGGACGTAATATGCCGGGACCGCATCCCCGGGCATCTCTGGCGTGCAATCGGCGGGCCTTTCCAACCGCATCCGCCTAAGACACCAACCATACCGAGGCCTCTCACCGGCGATCCGCCCGCCAGCGATTCGATATCGCCTCACAGTGCGCCGCTCCGGCGTCACGTCGTTCGAAGCGTGTGATCTCATCCCGCGAGAGGTAGAGGTCCGAGGGAATTTTCCGTGACGGGTTGAGGGCTGGGAGAGAGGCTCCCGGCGCCCGTCATGGAGATGTCCCATGACTCAGGTGCAAGTTCTGGACGCCGCGCGCCAAGGCGCTGGCGGTTACAAGGTTGATGTAAGCCGGGGGGAACGCGTCGGCCGCGTGTCCTCGGAGTGGTTTTCTCGTCCGGCCGATGAACGCTATCTCTCGCTGTCGGACCTGTTTGCCGCCGTCCATGGCCGCGCCGAGAGGAGCCGGACCCGGACGATCGAGAGCGCTGCGATCCGGGTGGAAGCGAGCCGCGACGATGCCGAACGCCTCGCCCTGATGCTGCCCGGCTCTGACCGGCCGGTGGCGCCCACTCATTGGAGCTTCGGCCAACTTGCCAGTCTGGTCGGCGCCCCGGCGGCCTATCTGCGCCAGCTTCCAGCCCCGCTTGCCGGGATCAACCTGCAATATGGTCTCACCTCGCACCGCGCCGAGCAGGTGAAGACGCTCGAAACCGACGATGGCCGGACTGAACTGCGCGCCGTCACCGGCCCGGATTATGGTCGCATCCATGACCACGAGCTGGTTTCGGCAGTGCAGCGCATCGCCGGGAACGGCACTGGCGATACGCGCTGGAAAGTCCCTGGCGTGCTCGACTGGTCCACCGGGATCTACAATCCACGCGTCGACGTCACCCAAGACACGACGACGCTCTACGCCTCGGACCGCGATGTCTTCCTGTTCCTGGTCGACGATCTCAATCCGATCGAGGCCGGCAAGCTGCCTGACGGTTCGCCCGACCTCTACTTCCGGGGCTTCTATTGCTGGAACTCGGAAGTGGGCGCCAAGACGCTGGGCATCGCCAGCTTCTACCTGCGTGCCGTGTGCCAAAACCGCAATCTGTGGGGCGTCGAGCAATTCGAGGAGATCACGATCCGGCATTCCAAATATGCCGCCTCGCGGTTCGCCAATGAAGCGACTCCGGCGCTGACCCGCTTTGCCGATTCCTCGCCCTTGCCCTTCGTCAACGGCATCCGTCCAATAGCGCCGAATTCTGGGGGGCGCGTGCAGACATCTCCTACGAACTGACGGACAGCCTCACCCTGCGCTCCCTCTCCGCCTACCGGAGCAGCGACTTCCTGGTGGAGAGCGACCTCAACCCAGTTGGCGTCAACCTCTTTCCGATCGACTTCGGCGAGACTTCGGACGAATATTCCCAGGAACTTCAGCTCAACCTGAACACCGACCGCCACAAGCTGGTCGTCGGCGCCTTCTACATGCATGAGAATATCGACGGGTTCATCAAGGGGCCGCTCAATCTTCGCGCTGTCGGTGGGCCGGACTTGTTCGTCCAGGGCTTCTACTCAGGCGGACGACTGAAGACCGACGCAGCCGCCGTCTTCGCCCAGGACAGCTATTCCGTCACGGACCGGCTCCGGTTGACGCTGGGTGCACGCTACAGCTGGGAAAGGAAGAAGGTGGCGGATCAGTCCGACTTCAACTTCGACGATCTCTATGATGCGGCCAACGGTCCTCGCGGTCCAATCCATCACGCGGCCAGGAGCTTCAACGCCTTCACCCCCAAGATCGGTGTCGACTTCGACATCGCGGACAAGGTGATGGTCTACGCCTCCTATTCGAAGGGGTTCAAGGCAGGCACCTTCAACCTTGGATCTGCCGGGCCAGCACTCGATCCGGAGAAGGTCGACGCCTATGAGGTCGGCTTGAAGTCGACCCTGCTGGATGGTCATCTGCGCGCCAACATTTCCGGCTTCTATTATGATTATTCGGACCTCCAGGTCGGAAAGGTCCAAGGTCAGCTTCTCGTCCTCGAAAATGCGGCTGCGGCCGAAATCTACGGCATTGAGGGCGAGTTGACGCTCGAGCCTGTTCGAGACCTCATCATCGGCCTCAATGCCAGCTGGCTCCATGCGCGATTCAAGAGCTACATCACGGCCGACCAGGCCCGGCCGGGGGGCGATGGGGCCACGGTCGACGAGAATGGGGTGCCCGCGTTCGACCTTTCGGGCAACGCACTACCCCAAGCCCCCGACTACACGATCGACCTGTCGGCTCAGTACAGCTTCGACGTGCCCGGTGGTTCGCTGACCATCAGGGGCGAGAGTAACTGGTCCGACCGGGTGTTCTTCTCACCCTTCAACCTCAACTATATGTCACAGGCTGCCTATGATGTGCAGAACGCCTATGTCACCTATCGCATGGACAGCGGGCTGCGGTTGACCGGCTTCGTGCGAAACATCGGAAACGAGACGATACGAGCATCGGGGCAGGTAGCTACGACGATTCTGGGCTCGCCTGTGATCGGCTTCGTAAAGCCCCCGCGCACCTACGGGCTGACCGTCGCTTTCGACCTTTGAGCGAAACGTTAATCGTAGACATGGCTGGCGCCAGGTCGACATGCAGGCCTGGCGCCACCTCCCCTTATCATTGCAAGCCGAGATCCGTTGACGTCGATCCTCAGGCCCTGCGTCGATGGAAACCTAAGGCTGAGCACACCGAGTCCGATCAGGCCGGTAGCCGCAATCACGCATTGACGCCATTAACGCGCGCATCGACTGGTCCGGACCATGGCCAAGTCCAGCGATGCGAACACTTCTCCAGCTGCAGTTAGTAGCGTCTGGCGCGGCCTTATCATCTAGATGGCAGCTTTCGTCCGATCCTGACATCGTCTGTCTTTATGATGATCGACCTGCTTTGGTCGCGTGCTTCCAGAAGCCGAACGCGGCGTCGTGGGACGAAGCGGCCGTTCTTAAGGGCGACCGTGAATGACGGGTGCCGCCCAAACCCGTCATTGGCGGATGCGCGACCCCAGGGTCATCCCGCTTTCTGTAAGCGCATACCCCGCGCCATCAACCCGCGAGATTGCATCCACCAGATCAGTTCATCGAACCAGTGGTCGCTGGTAGTGCCCTTCGGCTTCAGATCGAACCCGTGTCCGCCGCGCTCATAGATATGAAGCTCAGCAGCAGCACCCGCCTTCCGCCAGGCGGTATAGAGCTGGACAGCATCGTTCGGCATAAATTCGTCGTCCGCGGCGCCGGCAATGAACGCGGGCGACGCATCGGTGGGAACCGGCGTGCGGAGTCCGCCATAGATCAGGCCGACAAAATCAGGCCGTGACGCCTTGTCCCCGATGGCGAGATCGGCGGCAAGGAATGCACCCGATGAAAAGCCGATGAACCCGATACGCTGGGGATTGATGCCCCATCCAGCAGCGCGTTGCCGCACGATCGCCAGCGCACGTGCACCGTCCTCGACCGCATGTTTCTCGCCGGCGAAGGGTGGCACTTCCTCAGGTACGCCGCTCTTTGCCCGCGCCATGATGCCCTCCATCTCCTTCATATGGATTTCGGGCATGTGCATGGCGTCATTGGGGCTTTTGATCGTGCGGTATTTTAGCACGAATGCGGTGACGCCGCGCTGCGCGAACTGACGAGCGATAGCCGTCCCGCCAGCTTCATATCCGAGACCAACGAAACCGCCTCCGGGTGCAACGATGACCGCTGTGCCGTTGGCTTGTCCGGCATCAGGTCGAAACATCTCCAGCGTGGGGTCGCTGACGTTGAAGATCATCGTCTCGCCGGTTTCGAGCGTGTCCCTTGTTTCCGGGACACCCAGCGAAGCGACTGCCCCCTTGGGGTAGAGCGGAATGATCTCCCCGCCCGTTGTCGTTTGCGCCCTAGCAATAGTCGCGGTGAGCATGGCTGCCGCCATCACGAGGCACGCCGCACTTCCCAGATGTTTCATGAATGTCGCCATCGTCAAATGCGTGCCTTGACCGTGACAAAGGCCGATCGTGGCTGATTGGGCGAGACGACCGGATAGCCCAGGTAGCTGTGGGGATCCCAGGCCTTCCGTCCGCCGAGATTGACGACGGACACGGCAATGAAGAACCGGCCGACGTCATAGGAGGCTTGCGCATCGACCACGGCATATCCGGGAACCGCGATGCTGTTGGGCAGCGTCAGTTCGCGCGCGGTGAAGGCGGTGATCCCCGCCCCAAACGACAGACCCTTTGCAGGACCATCAAGTATCCGATAGCGCGCTGCGACCCGCCCGCTGCTCTTGGGCACGCGGGCTAGCGAGTCGCCGGGGGCAACGCCATCGTCGCGGGTATCAGTATAGGCATAGTTTGCCAGCAGCGAGAAAGCCGGGGTCGGCTCCCAGACCAGATCGGCTTCCACGCCGCTCGCGCGTTGTCGCCCGCTCTGGATGTAGAAGCCCACATTATCCCGATCGGCCGTGACGACATTGTCGTGGGTCTGCCGGAAGGCGGCAATCGTACCCGATAGCCCGGCCTTGGGCAGCGCCAGCTTCACACCGCCCTCGATATTGCTGGAGGTCTCGGGCTTTCCCGCCTGCATGCCGATGAACCCGAACGGCGCGCGGAACGCTGTCGCATACCCCGCGAACAGCGCAATGCCCGGCACCACGTCGAAGGTCGCGCCGATCCGGGGCGAGACGTGGGCATAGGTCTTGTCGTTGGCCACGCCGATATTGCTGTTCTCGATGAACTTCAGCGAGGTAACGCGCAGGCCGCCGGTCAGATGGAGCCTGCCATAGGTCGCCTGATCCTGCACATAGAAGGCGAATGTCTCGAAGCGGTCGTCCGTGTAGCTGTTGACCGGGGTCTGGGGCGTGTAGCGCAGGTCATAGGCGGGATTTGAGAGGTCGATCGTGCCGGATGGGCTGTCGCTGACAAACAGGCCCATTGCGCTGTAGAAGCTGGTCCAGTCGTAGTTGGCGCCGACGAGCAGGATATGTTCGCCGCCAAGCATATCGGCCTTCACGGCCAGATTGGCGTCGATGGTCGCCTCCTTGGTGCGGTTGACCATCGTAATCGGAAATACATCATAGTCTGGCGCGACGGTGCCGGTCCCGGCCAGGCCGGGATAGACGAAGCTCCCGCTCTCATCGACGTTGTTGTCATAATAGCGGCCGGTGACGGTCAGTTTGACGCGATCCGAAAAGGCATGGCGCAGCGTCGCCGTGCCCATGTCGTTGTCGTTTCTCGTGCGGGGCTGGCCGATCGGCGATCCGGGAAAGGCATTGCGATCGAGGATCCCAGCCAGCGCCGCATCGGCAGGCAGGCCAGAATATTCCAGTTGGCGGCGGCGATTGAACTGCCCCTGCAGAAGCAGGTCGGTGTCCGCGTCGATCTGGAAAGAGACGCTTGGCTGAATAGACCAGCGCTCGCCGCCGACCTTGTCGATCCAGCTCTTGTTGCTCTGATACTCGCCCGCAACCCGTGCCGAAATGCCGGACGAGAGCGCCAAGTTGATGTCGCCATAAGGGTTCCATGTCGAGAAGCTGCCGGCGCGCATCGCCACAAATCCGCCCGTTTCGTCGGATGGCCGCTCGGTCACGACATTGATGATACCGCCAAGCGGGGTGCCGAGACCGCCCCCATAGAGGGTGGCGCTTGGCCCCTTGAGCACCTCGATCCGCTCGACGCCGATCAGGCTGCTTGGGTCATAGGCCTGCTGGTTACCCGCGAAGATCGGCAGGCCATCGAGATAGACCTCACCCGGAAACCCTCGGAGGATCGGCGGGATGAACAGGTTCTCCTCCGATCGCGTCGGCGTCACGCCCGACACATTGACCAGCGCTTCGCCGAGCGTGCGGCGATCCTGCTCCTGCAAGAGCGAACGGGTGACGACCTGCACCGACTGCGGTACCTCAATCAGTGGCGTGTCCGTGCGGGTGGCAGAAGATGAGGTCGGCGCCGCATAGCCTTCGCGGTTGCCCGTGACGACGATGGTGCTGGTGGTCCAGCTTGCCTCGCCATCATTCTGCGGTGTCTGGGCATGGGCAGCCTGTGCGATGCACAGAGCCATCAACATGGCGGTAGAAAGACGAAGTTGGGTGTGAATTTTAGGTGTCATGTTACCCCCCGGCGCCGGACTAGGCCGGCCATGTTGAAAATGGATTGATTGATGGGCTTGCGGCAGTCAGTCGCTCTCCCGGATCTGTCTGACGAGCATTTCAGCCGCGAAGTCCGGCACGCCGGCACGCTGCAATTGGGCCTGGTTGCGGATCGGCCCATTACCGCAGAGCAGTTGCGACCACCGACCTGACCGGCGTGCAAGCACGATGTCGCCCTTCCGTTCGCCCTGCGACCAGAAGCCGAGCGCATAGTCGCCGCTGAGATAGATACGTTCGACTGCGACTGGCGAACCATTGACGCCAATGTTTTGCACGATAGCGCCGCGCACCTGATCGCGGTCGAGCGCGCTTTTTGGGATGCACGCGCTTACCGCTGCCAGGCAAAACGGCAAGAGCGCCAGAGACCTGCTAGGCATCGATCAGCTTGCGCAGCCGGTCGACGCTGGTCGCGGGCGGTTCGGTCGGATCCATCATATCGACGAACTTACCTCGCTGGTCGAACAGCAAGACACCCGCTGTATGATCGATCGTGTAGTCCCCGCCCTCGACTGGCACCCTGGCGAAATAGATGCGATATGCGTCAGTGATCTGCTTAATCTGGGCGTCCGATCCCGTGAGCCCGATGATCGGCGTCGGGAACAGATTAAGGTAATTGCCAATATCTTCCGGCTTGTCGTGGCCGGGATCAACCGAGACGAAGACGATGTTGAATTTCATGCCGTCCGGCCCGAGTTGCTTGCGCAACTGGGTCATCCGGCTGAGGGTCGTAGGGCAGACGTCGGGGCACCGGGTGAAGCCGAAGAAAATGGCATAGGGCTTACCGATCATCGAGCGGTCGGTAACGGTTCGGCCCTTCGTGTCAGTCAGGATAAACGGCCCGCCGGGACCCACTGCAACCGCTGCCGTCGGCGCACTCCCGGTCCAGCGCTGTGCAGCTACCAGCACCCCAACCACGCCGAGCAGCAGCGCCACTAGGCCGATGATGATGAATTCCGTACGGCGTGGGCGCGCTGATACGGAAGGTCTGTCCTTCGGTTCAATGTCCGTCATGGCCACCTTCCATGCCATAAGCGACGCGCTCGACCTTGAGCTGGACCGTCACAGTGCCCGCTTTGGCAAAGCGCAAGGTCAACGGCACGCTGCTGCCGAGCGCAAGCGGCGCCTTGAGACCGATCAGCATGATATGAAAACCGCCAGGCTTCAGTTCTAACTTGCCACCGGCAGTGACAGGCAGGCCATCCGGGACAGGCCGCATCCGCATGATGCCGCCATCCATGGTCATGCTATGGATTTCGACCTTCTGCGCGGCAGGCGAGGTTGCGCTCACCAGCCTGTCGGCATTCCTGCTGCGGTTGGAGATGGTCATGAAACCACCTCCAACAGATTGTCCGGGCGCGGTTTGACGGGTCCAGGGTTCGGCGATGGACAGTTCATTCTTGCGAACCACCTCGGCTGAGGCGGGGACAGCAAGAGAGGCGATGGCAATAGCGGTGAACATATGACGGGTCATGGTCTGGCTCCTTTGTCGAGCAAATGGTCGATGCGGGAAAATCAGAGGGCTTTTGCTGCCGCCGCGTAGCGGTCGGAAACCGCCTTCCAGTTTACGACCTGCCACCAGCCATCGAGATAATCGGCGCGGCGGTTCTGGTATTTGAGATAGTAGGCGTGCTCCCACATATCGTTGCCCAGGATCGGAACGCCCTTCACATCGGCGACATCCATCAGCGGATTGTCCTGATTAGGCGTGGAGGTGATCGCGAGCTTGCCGTCTTTGCCGACGATCAGCCACACCCAGCCTGACCCGAAGCGGCCAGTTCCAGCGGCCTTGAACGCCGCCTTGAACTTATCCAGAGAACCGAAATCACGCTCGATCGCCACCTTCAGCGCTCCCGATGGCTGACCTGCCTGCGCCAGCGGCGCCATCGTTTGCCAGAAGAAGCTGTGGTTCCAGTGCCCACCGGCATTGTTGCGCACCACGGGAGGAAGCGTCCCGGCGCGGGCGACCAGTTGTTCGAGCGACTGACCCGCGAGCGCGGGGTTTTCGTTTACAGCCTTGTTGAGCGTATCGACATAGGCCTGGTGATGCTTGTCGTGATGGATGGTCATCGTCTGGGCATCAATCGCTGGCTCAAGCGCATCGGCGGCGTATGGCAAAGGCGGTAAGCTGAATGCCATTGTCCGCTGTGCCGAGGCCGAGGTCGCCGACTGCGACAGCGCCACTCCCGGCGACAGGAGGACTGTGCTGGCCATGATGAGGGGGAAGGCAAAACGCATTGTACAATCTCCTTGGGGGTCAGGATCTGGATGACAGGATGGATCGGCGGCAGAGCCATTCAGCCGCCAGGACAAAGATCAGTGAAGCGCCGAACAGCGGGAGCAGGAGGGCAAGCACCACAAGCGAGGTGATCATCCAGCCCCTGGCCTTTCCTTCGACGACAGGCGGGGCACCGACGCTGCCTTGCGGTCGCCGCTTCAGCCACATCAGGACGCCGAGAATGCTCACCGCGATCAGCGCGATCGCCGTCAGGACACCGATCAGCTGGTTCACCCAGCCAAACAGTTGCCCTTCGTGCCACGCGACGCCGGTATTTACGATCCGATCGATCACATGCTGATCGTCGAACCCTCGGCGCCCTGTCTCGCCACCTGTGGCGGGGTCGTAAGTGACCTGTCGGCCGAGCCAGCGGTTCTGCGCTTCGGATTTGGCGGTCCACTCATTGCCGGTAGGCGGGCCAAAGCGTTGCGGCGCATGCGGTGGAAGTATGATTGCCGGAAAGGCCAGATGCTCAGCCTTCGCCTTCTGGACGAACACAGACAGTGGCAAGCCAGCTTTTACGGGTATCGCCGGCATGGCCATCTGCATGCCCGAGTGATGCCCTGCGTGGCCGCCTTCTGCGCCAACCTTCCAGTCCTGCGGTCCGTTGACCAGACCCAGCTCTGTGCGGGTCCATTTGAACGTGCTCCCCCACACGCCTGCCCAAGGTAAGCCACTGGCGAGCATCACGAGCACAAGGCCGGCGAGCCAGAAGCCGGTTGCCCGATGAATATCCTTGAGCAACGGCCGCCCTTTGAGGGACAGGCGGGGCCACAGAGTTCCGGCAAATCGAAAAGGCCTCGGCCACCAGAGGTAAAGGCCGGTGAGGATCATCACGATCGTCCAGCTTGCCGCCAGTTCGACCAGCCAGTCACCCCATGATCCTATCAGCAGCGAGCCGTGGATACGGGCAATAGTCTCGGAGATCTTCGCTGAAGGATCGCGTTCGCCAATCACCTTGCCCTGCGGCGAAACAAAGATGTCACGCTGCGCGCCATCGACGCCGATCACATGGATCATCGCTGCATCGCCCGGTCGCTCGGGCAGGCGGTAATAGTTGAAGCGCACGCCGGGACTGGCGGCCATGGCGGCGGACAGTTGCCTGTCGGGAGAGACCGTACCGGTCGTGACCAGCCCCTGGTAAGCGCGCTCCTGCCACCGATCGATCTGCGGTTTGAACAGGTAGATTGCGCCCGTGACCGACAGGATCAGTATGAAGGGCAGCACGAACAGCCCGGCATAGAAGTGCCATCGCCAGATCGTACGATAGGCGTGGCTTCCCGGGGTCGCGGATGACTGGTTGCGTGTCACCATGTGAAGCGCACACCGCCGAAGACGGCACGACCAGTTCCGGGATTGAAGATTTCCGCATCGGCACCGGCGACACCGGCGATGGCGACCGTCGCAATATAATGCTTGTCGGTGAGGTTACGTCCTTCGACGTAAAGCGACCAGTGCTCGGCCAGATCGAACCCGGCCTTGAGGTTCAGCAGCGCATAGGGATCGACTTTCAGGCTGTTGGCATTGTCCGCGAAATAATGGCCCGGCGCCCATTCGATATTGGGACCGGCGGAAAAGCCGCTGGCCTGTTTGTAGAGCAACTCGGCCCGCAGATAGTGCTTCGGGATGCCGGGCAGCTCATTGTTGCCATAGTTGGGATCGCCGTCGAAGTTGAAGTCGCTGTAGGTATAGGCTGCGGTCAGCACCAGCGTGTCGCCCGACGCGGACACAGGAATGGTGGCATCAAGCCCGGCCTCGATACCCTGATGGACCGTGCGGCCTGCGTTTATGATCGAGCAGGCGCTGAACGGGCCGGTCGTCAGGCACTGAAGCTCGTCGCGGATTTCCGAACGGTAGAGCGACACATCCCAATGGAGGACCCCGCTGGCGCCTCGCGTGCCGATCTCATAGGTGGTGGCGCGTTGCGGCTTCAGATTGACGGCCGTGATGACATTGGCGTCGTAGCTCGGCACCTCGGCGCTGCGCGAGATATTGGCAAACAGTTGCACACCCGACCGGGCGTCCCAGAGAAGGCCGAACTTCGGACTCCAGAGGCTGAAATCCTTTCGGCCCGACTGATCGCCATTGGACAGAAACCGGTCACGCCGGTCGCGGCTTGCGTCGAGATATTGCACTCCCGCAACCAGTGCCAGATCGGGTAGCACGAAGAGCGAGTCCTCGGCGTAGAAAGATAGATTACGGGATTTGTCGACCATAGAGGCAGCAAGCGCGCCTTTGGTAGCGGCGGCGTTCACATACTGATTGGTATCGATCGTCCCGTTGTGGAGATTGGCGCCGGCGACGAGGCGATTGCGCAAGCCCCCGATTGTCCGGTCGTCGACGACGCGGGCGAAGAGGCCATAATCGTCGACAGTGAAATCGAGATACTGGAAGATCGGATGATCCACGTGCCGCCAGTTGTAGAAAGCGCCGACCTCCAGCGCCGTATCGCCGAGCGCGAAGCTGGTCTTGTTGGAGATGCGAACCGACTCGACGTTGCGCTGCTGATCCTGGGCGACCCAGACAGGGTTGGCGGCACGGGGCGCGTTCAGCGCCGATGCCTTACTCACCTCGCCCGGAATATGCTGATTGGTTCTGGCGGCCGTCACATAGAAGCGCGTCCCGACCTTGTCGGAAAAGCGATAGCCGACATTGGCATTGCCGCGGATCGCATTGCCGTTGCTGTGATCACGATAGCCATCATTGGACTGTGCCGAAATCGTCGCAAACCAGTCGAAATCGCCCGAGACGCCGCCCGTGCTGGCCTGCCCCTTGATGTAGCCAAAGCTGCCGCCATCTATCCGTGCATCCAGCGGCGACGTATCGCGTCCCGTCGGCGTCACCAGATTGATGGCCCCGCCCAGCGCGTTGGCCCCATAACGCAGCGCATTGCCGCCGCGATAGACCTCGACGTACCGATAGGCGCTGGGATCGATCTCGAAGAAATCCACCAGCCCGTCAGACGTGTTCATCGGGACGCCGTCGAGATAGAGCGCGATGCCGCGAATGCCGTAGGCGCGCGAAAGTCCCGATCCACGGATCGATACGCGAGCATCGTCGCCCATACGGGTCTGGGTGATGACGCCGGGGACGTAGCCCAATATGTCCTTGATGTGCTGGACCGGCGTGTTCTTGAAAGCCGTGTCCGGCACGATTGCCACGCCGCCCGGCGTGCGCTGGATCGCGGCGCCCGCCTGTTCGGTGGTAGGGGTGGCCGTCACCACGATGTCATCGGAGCGGACACGCCTCTCATTTTCTGGCACACGATCCTGCGCGAGGGCCGGCGATGCGAGGAGGGACGCAGTGAGGGCGAGATAGGAAATTTTCACGTCGACATACTCCCTGAGACTTTTGTTTTGTTTGTTAGGTGCGGGCTGCTTGCAAAGCAGCGGCGATGCGTGGCGCCAGACGAAGCCGTTCGGCGCTCGAAACGAACTGGCCGATGCGATGACGCTCCCGGCGGAAAACGAGCCAGAGATCGCAGTCGATTTCAGATCGCCCCGTCTTTTCAAGCCGGGTCCAGAAGGCGGGCAGCGTCACCTGAGTCTGCCGGCCGCGCCCGTCGAAGCGCACAAGCTCAATCTGGCCATCGCGAATATTCAACCGCTCCTCAGAAACAGGCGACCTATTGAACAGGTGCAGGGCGACAGCGAGTGCGCCTATGTCGAGCACCGAAAAGATGAGGACTGGCCATGCACCGATCGCAACAAAGCGTAGGGAGACCAGCACAGCCGCAATGCCTGCTGCGATCAGGAGATATTTGCCTCGGATCGGCAGCGACGACCGAGGCGCGGTCATCCGGATTTCGAGCGAATCCTCGGCGGTCGCATCCCAAGGCCCGGCTCGCTTAGCCGCCATCACAATGGCCCCGCCGCTACGGCAGCCGAACCACCTGTGGGAACGACAGCATCGTTCAGCAGCGCATCACCGATGCGAAAGACGCAGCAGCAAGCGATCAGAATCCAGGCCGACCGGCGGAGTTGGCGGAGCCACGCTATAAAAGATGGCACGGCTTTCCCTGTCGGCCCGTGAATACGGAGTGACACAGGAGCAGAGGCTCCCAATGCGGCAACAGCAATTGTCATGAAAAGTCCTCGGCAAGCCGACCAAGGAGCTAACGTCCTTTGCCAAGCCGAACTGACGCTGTGCATGGCATGCCTCAGTCACGGGTGCGCCATGCACGCCCGTCCCTCAGCCGCTCATGCGACGATAAGCAGTCAGAATGCCGGTGGTCCTCGTAGAGGAGGCCGCAGATAAGGCGGCGCTGGCGATGCAAGCGGCACAACTGACCGTGTGCCAAGCGCGAGGACAAAGAGAATGGCTGCAGCCAGCAAGACCGGATCGGCTGCTGCTAGTGACGGTGCTGACAAGCCGGAGAACGCGCAAGGCTGTTCCGCCTTGCCATGATGTCCCTCGTCCTCGGATTTTCCATCTCCGAGGCCCGGAATCGTCATAACCATGGTCGTCGGCCCCATTCCGGAGCAGACGCTGACCACAATCTGGCCGCCGGACATGGTTGGCATAAAGCCGGCAGGCATGACGATTTTCATCATCAGCGCGAGTGCAAGCACCGCGCAGGCGAAGGGCCGATTGGCAAGGACGAGGTGACGCAGTCGATGCACGACTTTGCCCTTAATGTTGGCTGCTCATTTTGTCATGCGAGAATGAGCAGCGAGACGATTTGTCCATTTGCGCTGACAATACGCTGTGGCCGCAACCTCGGGAGCAATGGTGAACAGCCGACGAACGGCAGCTAAATATCGCAGCTGCCGAAGCGCCTCCGCTGTTGAATGACCGTGTGTGGTCGACCCTTGCCATTTTAACTGAATGAGTACGGCGGCGCAGGAACCCGCTTTTCCCGGACTTCGCTGCGTTCGCCCGGGTCGATCTTACTAAGGTTTCATCAATAGGGTGGCGGCGTTTTCGCCCGCTGGTTTCGCGCTGCCTCAATCCACCAAACCAAGTCATCGGCGAAGCGGGGAAAGGCGCGTTCAAGAGCAGCGCCGCCGTCGCCTACGGGATTACTGTCCGCATCGAGTGCATGACCGATTTGCCCGACCGCTAGCGCACTGGAAATCACCACCATGCCCATTTCGGAGAGCGTCCCGTGCCATGCCGTCGCAGCCCGGGCCCCAGCGAAGCGTCCCGCAGAATAGCTAGCGATTGCGGCTGGCCGCCAGTACCATTCCTCGAGAAAGTGGTCTGTGAGGTTCTTGAGCCCCGGCTGCATTCCCCAATTATATTCGCCTGACACGAACAGGAAGCCGTCTGCCGCGCGGATCTTCCCCGCAAGCTGGTGGAGATTGGAAGGAGCCTCGCCTTCAGGATATTCCTTATACATGCGATCAAGCATCGGAAGTCCAATTTCCTTAGCATCGATCAGTTCGGCCGCAGCCCCACGCTTTTGCAGAGCGCGAACCAGATAACGAGCGAGGCGAATGCCTTGCCGATCACTACGATAGGAACTGAAGCGTCCCGGGTTTTCC